>JAEHDK010000017.1 GCA_016880465.1 Micromonosporaceae bacterium | reverse complement strand
CGGCGATGAGCCTCTCGTGGGCCTGCCTCGCACCGTTGGGTCGATGAGCACCGTCTGTAGGAGCCGTCGGGTTCGAAGCGCAGTATCGGCAGCCGCAGGTCGGCCTTGACCCGCCACAGCAGTGCCGGGCACATCCCAGTCGAAGCCGTCGATGCTGATCAGCCGCCACGGGCCGAAGAAGGCGCCCCGGGTCAGCTCGTCGGCCACTGGTACGGCGACCCGCTCGAACAGCTCCCGGACCGGTTCGAACCCCAACCGCTGCCGCGCCTGGGTGATCCCGCCCCACGTCGGCGTGCTCCACTGCCGGTCCCAGCACCCCCACGACGCCAGAGTGACCTGTTCGAGACCGCAGACGCCGCGCGAAGGGCGCCGGTGGCGCGCTCGTCAGCCGGCTCGAGCAGCCCTTCGGCCTGCAGGGCCAGGAACGCCGCCGAAGGGCCTTGTCCTGAGAGGCAATCCGCCCAGCGACCCGGCACCACGACCGGGCTAACCGGACTGGCTGGAGTGGAAGCCCAACCGCGCGTGGGGCTACGACCGCGCCGTGACCTCCTCGTAGTCGTCGTCAGCGAACAACGCCAAACACGAAATCCAGTCCGACAGCCGGCCGCCCACGACAACATCATCCGCCACAACGATTGATCATCTACCGGGCTCCGACCGTCCACTACGGAACGGCACGCCGAACAGATCAAGTTAGGCTAAGTGGCATGGGCCCACGCGTCGTGGGTCGCCTTGCGCAACCGCTCCTCGTCGTTCTGGGTGATCCGGTTCATGGCCAGCCGCAGCACCGGTGGGGCCATCAACGACGTCACGATCGCGACCAGCACGACAATCGTGTAGCTGGCTGTGTTCAGCACGCCCAGTCGGAGCCCGACCATGGCGACGACCACCTCGACCACACCCCGGGTATTCATGCCGGCGCCAAGCGCTATCCCTTGCCAGTTGGTGAGGTGGCTCAGTTTCGCCCCGAGGTACGCACCACCGAACTTGCCGAGAATCGCAACGACGAGCACCACCAGCGCGGCGAGCGCCACACTGGGTCTGGCGAGCGCTGTCAGGTCCATCCGCAGCCCGGCGGTGGCAAGGAACAGCGGGGCCAGGACGGCGAGTACGACTGTCCGAAGTGGAGCGAGCTTTGCCTGGTCGGCGGCTGCCGGCGCACCCACCAGGATTCCCGCGACGAACGCGCCGAAAATGGGTTCCATACCTAGCGCCTGGGTGGCGGCCGCTCCGAGCAGGATCACGATGGCCGCCATCACGACGGTGACGCCGGGCTCCGCCTGTCGCGTGGCGAACTGCATCGCGCGACGTACGAGCGGGCGCCCGACGGTTGCCGCGAGCACCACGAACCCGATCAGGTAGACCACCGCGAGCGAGACCCGGCCCAGGCTGATTCCGACGGTCGCGACCGCCGAGACCACGGAGAGCAGGAACCAGCCGATGGCATCGTCGACCATGCCGGCGGCGAGCGTGAGCTGCCCGATGTCGCGGTGCAGCAGGCGCAGGTCGGTCAGCATCTTGGCGATCACCGGAATGGCCGACACACACATGGCCACACCGATGAACAGCGCGAAGACGCCGCGGTCGGAGTGGTCCGGCAGGAGGACCGCGGGCAGCGCGATGCCGACCGCGATGCCGAAGCCGAGTGGGACGACCAGACCGGCGATACTCACGCGCGCCGCCGTGGCTCGCCGCCGTCGAAGCATCCGCAGGTCGAGATAGGAGCCGGTGACTCCGACCAGGAGGACCACGCCGAGCAATCCGACGGCGTCGAGATGATGTACCTGCTCGGGCGACGTGGGCAGGAGCCAACCCATGACACCCGGCGCGAGGTTGGCGAGCAGCGACGGTCCGAGCACGACGCCGGTCAGCAGCTCGCCCACGACGGCCGGCATCCTCAGCCGCTGGGCCAGCCGCCCCAGGCACAGGGCGACCAGCAGCAGGACGGCCAACTGCAGGAGAAAGATCAACAGCTGATGCGAGGTGGTGGGTGAGATGGGTGTGGCTCGGACCAGCATCATCCACCATCCGCATCCAGGTGGGGGTAGACCGGGCACCCGTACGCACGCTCGAAGGGCGCGAAGGTGTCCCAGCTGGTGTTGGCCCGCAGCAACGCGGCGAGGCGGTTCTCGGCGGTCCAGAAGTCGCCGCTGAGCATCCGTACGAAGGGCACACCCTCGACGTCACCGCCGAGACTCTTCAGGTAGCTGCCCAGGTTGAACTTCGACTCGTAGTACGCGTAGATGATGCGTGCGTACGTGTCGTACCCGGTCTTGT
This sequence comes from Micromonosporaceae bacterium, assembly GCA_016880465.1. Lineage (GTDB taxonomy): Bacteria > Actinomycetota > Actinomycetes > Mycobacteriales > Micromonosporaceae > EFPC-2. The sequence continues at coordinate 8,694 of JAEHDK010000017.1, read as the reverse complement.
ACATGTTCGCGTACTCGCGCTGCAGGTCTTCGGCGCGCTCGGGGTGGGACAGGATCTCGTCGATCCTGCCGGCCGCTGCGAGTCCTGTCGTCGTGGCGAGCAGGACACCACCGGAGAAGATCGGATCGAAAAAGCAGGCGGAATCGCCGACGAGGAACCAGCCGGGTCCGGTAATGGTGTCGGAGTAGTAACAATAGTCCGTCTCGACGCGGATGGCGGTATTCGACGTCGTACCGCCTAGCCGCTCGGAGATTCGAGGGACACGGGCCAGATGTTCGGCGAACACCTCCTCGGGTGAACTGGCACGCAACACCGATAGCGGCATTACCGCGCCGACGCTGATAACGTCGCGCCAAATGGGAATAGCCCAGATCCAGCCGTCGTCGTGGCCGCCGATTTGGATGTCGCCCTCGTAACCAGGATTGTACTTTTCGTCGAGGCCGTAGAAATGGCGGAAGACCGCGACCATTCGCAGCCGCTCGATGGTGTGGCGCAGCCGGAACGCCTGCGCGATCTTGCTGGACCGGCCGGCGGCGTCCACCACGTACGTGGCGTGCACGATCCGCTGCTCGCCATCGAGTTCGTACCGCAGGCCGGTGACGCGGTCGCCGTCGAGCAGGAGCTCGGTCACGTTCGCCTCGGTGAGCACCGTCGCGCCGCTGTCCTTGGCGTGCTCCGCCAACACATTGTCGAAATGCGAACGTTCGACCTGGACTGCGCTCGGGTGACGCCCCGGTCCCTGGTCCCGGAAGTCGATCCGTCGGTATCCGCCCTCCGGGAAGATGAACTCGGCACCCCGCTTCGTCACGTACCCCTGGGAATTGACCTTGTCCAGCAGTTTCATGCGTTCCAGGTTGGCCATCGTGTAGGGCAGCATCGACTCCCCGATGTGGAACCGGGGAAACTCGCGGCGCTCCAGCACGAGGACCGATCGACCGGCTTGGGCCAGCGCCGCCGCGGTGCTCGAGCCGGCGGGCCCGGCGCCGATGACAGCCACGTCGACCAACTCGGGAACTCTGCCGTGACCTTCAGCCATCGTGGGCGCCCCTTCGCGTTGCTGGATCCGGCAATTTGGCGGCACGCTGGACGGCATTGCCGCCGACCGGCGCGTTTCCGACCGGTAGAAGAAGCGTGTCGATGTGGGCTTCGGGGGGCATCACGCGATCACGGGATCCGGTCGCTACCCTGCGAAACCGGCTGACAAATGGTGGTACGGTACGTTTCGTGCACTGAATATATAGACCTTGAACACTGCTATGCTCAACGCCGGAAATCGGACTCCTGATTTGTACCGGGGGTACGAGATGCCGGTTGCCGAATCTCCCTTGGTGGGCAGGGACCACGTACTCACCGATCTGGGCATAGCGCTGACGGCCGCCGCGGGCGGTGTCGGCGGCTGCCTGGTTATCAGTGGTCCTGCCGGCATCGGCAAGAGCCGGCTGCTGGGCGTGGCTGCCACGCTGGCACTCCAACTCAAGATGTCGGTGGCCCACGGACGGGCCACCGAGCTCGACCGTGCGTCACCGCTCATCACACTGTTGAGCGCGCTGGGTCGCTGCGAACCACAGGGCATGGATCTGACCGGCTTGACCGACGTGGCCGGCACCCGGTTCTCGTTGATCGACCGGGTGGGCGAAGCGATCGAGGATTACGTACGGGCGCGATCGCTGTTGATCGTCATCGACGATGCCCAGTGGGCGGACGAGCTGAGTGCCCTGGCACTGCGTGTGTTCGTCCCCGCGCTGTCCTCCTCGCCCGTCATGTGGCTCTTCGGCCGTCGACCGGTGCCCGTGCGATCACCCGGGCAGGACACGATCGACCATCTGATCGTGGAGGACGCCCGGCTGCTGCCGCTCGATCCGCTCCCCGACAAAGCCGTCGCCGAGCTGTGTGCGCACGTGCTCGGCGCCCACCCCGATGCCACGGTGCTGGCACTCGCCGCCCGCGGTGGCGGTAACCCCTTCTTGTTGGAACAGTTGTTCGCGGCAATGCGCGACGCGGGCCAGGTGTTCATCAGCGACGGAGTCGCGACCATGGCCGGCGACGAGCTGCCGTTCAGTTTCCTCGCCGCCGTCGAACGGCGAATGCGGATGCTGTCCCCGGATGCCAGGCGGCTCCTCGAGGTGGGCTCCGTGTTCAACCGGCCGTTCACGGTCCACGCGGCGGCCGACCTGATGGGGCAGCCGGCGGCCGAGCTCGTGCCGGCGGCGGACGAGGCCCTGGACGCCGGCACGCTGGTCGGTCGCGGCTCAGAGCTGGCGTTCCGGCACGACCTGGTACGGGAGGCGATCTACAACAACCTTTCCCGGCCGGTGCGCTCGGCGTTGCATCGCGAAGCCGCGATCGTCGTTCGGGGCGACGGCGGCTCAGCGGTCGAGGTCGCCGACCACCTGATCCGCAGCGAGCACAACGGCGAAGGCCCGGCGGTCGCGGTACTGCGCGAGGCTGCCGCCCACGTCGCCGGGAGCGCACCCAGCACGGCCGCGGACCTCATCCTGCGAGCCTTGGAAATGATCGACACGGAGGATCCGATACGACCGCAGCTCGTCGCCGACGCCGTCCTGCTGCTGGCCTCGGCGGGGCGGCTGGCCGAGGCGAGCGAGCTCGGCGAAGGCGCGCTGCGGCTGGGCCTGGACGCAGCGGCGGAGGCCGGGCTGCTACTCGGGTTGGCGGAGGCGCTCAAGCATGCGGGACAGAACACCGCGGTCGTCGAGTACACCGGCCGGGCGCTCGCCCGGAACGAAGTTCCCGAGCCGGTGCGGGCGGAGCTGTTGGCGATCCGGGCGCACGCCCTTCTGTACGTCGACGAGATGGAGGAGGCCGACCGGGTAGCCGCCGAGGCCGCCGCGCGAGGCACCGCGGTCGGACAGCACCGGGCGTCGGTCTTCGGACTCGTCGCGCGCAGCGTCGTGGCGCGTGCCCGTGGGAACCTCGACGAGGCAGCCGAGCAAGCCCGGCAAGCCGTGGAGATCGCGGACACCGTCGGCGGCGAGGCACGCCACCGCCACCCCCGACTCTGGCTGGCGGGTGCCCTGGCCACCCTCGACCGGTTCGACGAGGCCGATGTCATCTATGCCGAGGGACACCGGGAAGCTGACCAGCTGGGTACGGCGTGGTCCCAGCCGTTGTGGCACTTCTACCGGGCCTCGTTGCTCATGTGGGGAGGGCGGTTGGACGACGCCGAGGCCGAGGCCGAAGCCGGGATCCGGATCGCGGAGCGGTTGACCGCGCTGCAGTTGAGCATCCCGCTGCGGGCGTTGATGGCGCAGGTCGCGATCCACCGTGACGAGCTGGGGATCGCTCAGCTTCACCTCCAGAAGGCCCAGGGCCTCCTCGCCGACGGCATCACGGCCGCCTCGGAGGATCTCACCTGGAGCTGGGCGCTGTTCCAGGAGGCGACCGGAGAGTCCAAGGCGGCGGTCGACACGCTGGCCGACCTGTACCGCGGCCTACCAGGTCGGCTGCTCCTTCTCGCGAATGATCCGGGCGCCGCGGCCAAGCTGGTCCGCATCGCCCAGCGGGTCGGGGCGCCGGCACAGGCGGAAGCCACCGGAGTCGCCATCCGTCAGCTCGCAGACATGAACCCCAGTATCGCGTCGCTGGCCGGGGCGGCCGCCCACGCCGAGGGACTGCTGACCGCCGATCCCGAGACGCTGCACCGGGCGGTGGAGCACTACCGGTCCAGCCCCCGCCGCCTGGCCAAGGCCAGCGCTATCGAGGATGCGGCAGTCGCTGTGCGTTCGGTGCGCCGCCGCGACACCGTACCGTTGCTCGAGGAGGCGCTCGGCTACTACGTGGATAGCCAGGCGCCCCGCGACGCGGCACGGGTGGAGAGACGCCTGCGCGAACTCGGGTCGCGGCGGGTCAAGCGAGCCGACACCACGGGCGGCCTGACGCCGTGGAGCACTCTGACGAGGTCGGAGCTGCGGGTGGTGCGGCTGGTCGCAGAAGGGCTGACGAACCGCGAGGTGGCGAACCAGCTGTGGTTGTCACCGCACACCGTCGACAGCCACCTGCGCCACGTGTTCACCAAGCTTGCCATCAACGGGCGCGTGGAGCTCACCCGGATGTTCCTGCATCAGGTACCCGTCGTCATCTCATGAACCGACCAGAGCATTCGCCGTTATCACGCAGGCACGTCATGCAGGACCACGCGTAAGGGCGGATTGTGGCCGGTACGCGGCAGCCCAGTCGCCGAGAGGAGTCGAGCTGGCCAGGCCGCCCAAGCGACCAAGAGGTCGACTAGCTCAGCCGGCAGAAACCCCACCCCTCGGTGGCTCGCGGCAGCGCAAGAAGGAGCTCCGACCGTGGACAAACAGGGACGACCCACGCCGACCGTCGCCAGGACCCCGGTGCTCATCGTGGGCGCAGGGCCGGTGGGGACGGTCCTGGCGCTCGAACTGGCCCACCACGACATTCCCAGCATCGTCGTCGAACGGGCGGTCACACCATCGCGACACCCCAAGATGGACTATGTCAATGGACGCAGCATGGAACTGTTGCGCCGGCTCGGGCTGGCCGAGGAAATCCGAACGCGCGGCATAGCGGCCGAACACCCGGCCGACTTCATCTGGACTCGAGGGTTCGACGAACCACCGATCGCGGTGTGGCACCACCCGTCCGTCTCGGACGCGGCCGAACGGTTCGCCTCGGTTAACGACGGCTCCCTGCCCGTGGAGCCGTACCAGCGGGTCCAGGGCTCGATGCTCGAAGAGCTCCTGCGCGATAAGGCGCGCGAGCATCCGCTGGTCGATCTGCGGCAGGGCGTCACGTTCACCGACCTCCACCAGGGACCGGCAGGCGTGACGGCATCCGTCATCGAGTCCGCAACGAGGACGCGGCACACGATCAACGCCCGCTATCTCGCGGCGTGTGACGGCAGCAGGAGTACCGTCCGCCAGTTCCTCGAAGTCCCGATCACCGTGTCAGGTGGCAGCACCCAACACGTCTCCGTGTACTTCAGGAGCAGCGACCCCGCGCTGCGCAGGCATGGCCGCGCGTTCGTGATCATCTCGTCGCGCGGGTTGACCCTGGTGTCGCGGGACGAGGCGGACATGTGGACAGGGAGCATCCTGCTGACCGACGACGAGCCGTTCACCGCTGATCCGGTGGCTCTGATGAACGAGAGGCTCGGCGTGGAGTTCACCGTCGACGAGGTCCTGAACATCGCCCAGTGGGAGGGCTCGCTGGCCGTCGCGGCGGGTTACCGGCGCGGCGCGGTGTTCCTGCTCGGCGACTGCGCCCACCAGTTCTACCCCACCGGAGGTCACGGTGCGAACACCGGTATCGCGGACGCGGTGGACCTCGGGTGGAAGCTCGCGGCCTGCCTCAACGGTTGGGGCGGATCGAGGCTGCTGGCCAGCTACGAGTCGGAGCGGCGGCCGGTGGCCCTTTTCAACGCCGAGATGTGCGCGAACCTGCTGGAGGTGTGGCGGCGATTCGCCCGGCTCGTGGCCGGCGGCGCGTCGCGGGAGCACGTCGCCGGCTTCCTCGCGGAAGAGGTCTACCAGCTCGACAACGTTGGCGCCCACTTCGGGTACCGGTACACCGACTCGCCGGTCGTCTGGCGGGACGGCAGCCCCGCGCCCCCGTGGCACTGGCGACGGATCACCCCGACGACGTGGCCCGGTAGCCGGCCGCCGGCGATCCGGCTGGCTGACGGTTCGCGCTTGTTCGACCATCTCGGCACGGACTTCACCCTGGTGGACCTGTCCGGCGCCGATGCCGGCAAGGACCTGGTGGGGCAGGCCGACCTCCGCGGGATACCGGTGAAGCACCTCGCGGTGGACGACGACACGGTCCGGAAGTCCTGGGAACGCGACCTCGTCCTCGTGCGCCCCGACCAACACGTGGCGTGGCGAGGACATACGCCTCCGGAGAACTGGGACGCCGTACTCGATCACGTCCGCGGCCGCTGAGCGACGCGGGCGGTCACCGCGAAGTCCGCATCATCGACGTACAGCTGGGAGAAGCAGTGGCCAACGACGGCAAAGTCATCAAGCTGGTAGCAAGACCAGTCCGCCGGGAAGTGTTCAAGAACGGCGATGCCGAGGTGAACCTGGGCGACCGGAGCGTGTTCACGCACGACCTTTTCCTCGACGACGAGAAGGTGGGCTTCGACGGCGGCCTGTGCACCGTCGTTCGCGTCGACCCAGACGGTTACTACATCATGTGCAACGTCAGCATGTTCCTCGCCGACGGCACGATCGCCTTCCAGACGTTCGTCCAGGAAACGTTCCCGCCGCCGCCGTTCTATGCCGCCGTCACCGGTGGCACGGGCGCCTACAAAGACGCCTGCGGCGAGATGAACATCGACCCGGCGAGCCCGGACACCCACTTCTACACGATCTACCTGGACGGGACCGGCTGACGGCACAGACAACTGACCCGCCGGCCGCCGCCGGCGGGTCAGTCTGCTGTCGGGCTCAGCGTCCGACCACGGCGTCGGGTGGGATGTTGTGGTTGATTCGGAAGACGTTCTCCGGATCGTACGCACGCTTGACCGCGACCAGACGGCGGTAGTCCGCCCCCGAGTACGCGGCACGGACGCGCTCGGGCGATGCCTCGTTGGCGCCGAGGAAGTTCAGTGACACAGCGCCGGTATCCCACGCCGCCATCCGAGTCATGATCGCGTCTGCGTACCGCTCGACGTCGGCTCCTGGCGTGGATACCCCCGCCAGGTACAGCAGGAAGGCGGCCTGGCGGTTGCCCACGGCATTGGGCACCTCCGGCTGCCGGCCCAGCGCCCCGCCCAGCTGGCGCAGCTCGACCAGGCGCAGCGGGCAGTTGCTGTCAGGCCCGGCGAGGTGGGCGAAGGCGTCCGCGGCGTCCTCGTCGATGTCCTCGAGGTATGCCGTGCGTTCGTAGAGCGGTACCGCCTCGATCGGGTCGTCGTGGATCGCGCCGACAGCCGTGTACGGCATGTCGGCAACCGAGTCGCGCAGCATGAGCGTGACGTCACGCAGCGGGCGTACGAGCGCCTCACCATCCGCAGCCGAGCCGTGGTACGCGATGCGCACGTGGACCACGAACCGGCCGCGCAGCTGCTCCGGGATGTCGGAGTGCCACGGGAACCGAACCAGCCCCACCGACGAGGTCATCTCGTCGGGCACCGTCTTGACCCATCGGCGGTACGCGGTCAGCACAGCCGGCGCGGCGCTGCCCCGGAAGTACAGACCGCCGCCGTAGATGCGGGCGACCGGGAAGAGGTCGATCTCCATGCTGGTGACGACGCCGAAGTTGCCCTTGCCGCCGCGCAGCGCCCAGAACAGGTCGGCGTACTGCCCCGGCGAGACCTGGCGGAGCGCGCCGTGTGCCGTGACGACGTCGATCGTCCGCACATGGTCGGCGGCGTACCCGAAAGCGCGCCCCAGCGGTCCGAGACCACCCCCGAGCGTGTAACCGACGACGCCGACCCCGGGCGACGAGCCGCTGAGCGGCGCGAGGCCGAACGGCGCGGCTTCGTGGATGACCCGTTGCCAGCGAGCTCCGGCCTCGATGCGGGCGATGCGGCGATAAGGGTCGACGTGCACGCCCTGCATCCGCCTGGTATTGATGAGCATCGCATCGTCGGCGACCACAGATGCGCCATGTCCGGTGTTGAGTACGCCCACCGGCATTCCCCGCTCGGTCGCGAACGCGACGGCCGCCATGACGTCGGCGGCCCCGCTCGCCCCGACCAGGATGGCCGGTCGCTGCTCCACCGCGAGGTTGTACGCCGTGCGCTCCGCGTCGTAGCCCTCGTCACCAGGCAGGAACACCGGTCCGAGAAGCCGGGGCGCCAGGGCGGTGCCGACAGCGTCCCGGCCGTTCGACACGGTTGGCTTCCGCTGCTCGATCCTGCTCACCGGACCGGCTCGGAACGTCCGGTCGGTGCGGTTCAACGTTGTGGCGTTCACGAAACTCCCTCGCTCCGCGGGAACTCGTACCGCCTCCGCGGCGTGCCGAGAGCCGCTACTCCACTGCAGTCTGCAAGGCCCCGGAGGCCGGGACATCCCGCGTTCCCGTGATGGTTGCGAAGGACGTGTGCAGGTCGTCGGTCACCTGCCGGGCCGACATCGTCACCGCGCACTTCTCGGCGGCGTACCGAAGCGCCATCCGGTGGTACTCCAGGGTGAAGTCGGCCACGGCATCCGCGACGACGAACGGCTGGATGTCCCGAGCAAAGGCCTCACTGGCGGTCATCAGGCACCCGACATGCGCGTACACACCAGACACGATCAGCTGGTCGCGGCCGCCCGCCCGGATGATCGTCTCCAGGTCGGAGCCGTGGAACGCGCTGTACCGCCACTTGGCCAGCACGATGTCGAGCGGCCCGGGCGCCAGGCGGTCGACGATGCCCGTCGACGCCGCGTCGCTGCTCATTCCTGGGCCCCAGAAGTCGTGCAGCAGACCGCGCTCCGCCCGGGTCATCGAACCGGACTGGGCCGTGTACACCACCGGTACCCCGAGCTCGTTGGCCGTCCAGCGGAGGCGCCGGATGTTCTCGATCAGCTCAGTCACCGGCTCCCGAACCCCGAAGTGGCTGACGAAGTGACGCTGCATGTCGTGGATGAGCAGGACCGCCCGGCTCGGATCGGGGCGCCACGGCACGAGGTTGCGCGGCAGCTCCGACTCGTGCGGCATGGTATAGGGCGTGATCTTGGGGATACCCATGGTGGAGGACCTCTTCACCTCTGGAAACCGAGTGGTCAT
>JAEHDK010000138.1 GCA_016880465.1 Micromonosporaceae bacterium | reverse complement strand
GCTGCGCCGACGCCGGATGCGCCGCCGCGAGGCGCGGCTGGCCGCCAGTCCAGCCGGCCGGGCGGCCGGCTTGCGCCCCGGCGGCGGGCACCTGCCGTTCACGCCAAAGAGCAAGCAGGTACTGGAGCTGTCGCTGCGCGAGGCGTTGCAGCTGAAGCACAACCACATCGGCACCGAACACATCCTGCTGGGCCTGCTCCGTCAGGGCGACGGCCTGGCCGCCCAGGTCCTCGCCCAGGCCGGGCTGACGCTCAAGGATCTGCGCCAGCGCATCCTGCGCGCGATCGACGAGGCCGCCTAGCGATCCAGCCTGGGATCGTTGTGTAGACGAGTGGCGATGAGTAGGTGTGCGAGGCGGTCTGCGCGCCTACGAGCATGGAGATGGCCGCCACGTGATCATCAGTGACTTGTGGAGACAACTAAAGATCTCGTGGCGGCCGCTGAGGAGAGCGCAGGCGGCGGCGTTCGTGCTCGGCCTGTTGTCTGATGTGGACACTCGCTCGTGTTGGCAGCTGGCCGAGCAGGCCGGAGACGCGACGCCGCACGGGATGCAGCGGCTGTTGGGTGAGGCCGTCTGGGACGCTGACGCGGTCCGGGACGACGTGCGCCGGTACGTGGTCGACGAGTTGGGTGACCCGGACGTGGTGCTGATCGTCGACGACACCGGCGACTTGAAGGCGGGCACGTAATGCTGGACGCGGCATCAGGTGCCCCTTCGAGCTCTTCACCGTCAAGCCGTCGCAACGGAGCAGCGGCATGTCTTCGCGCGCGCTTCGACCGTCGCGCTGACACTCGCGACGCCTGGACCATCGAGCGGTTGGCCTCGGCGTTTGTCAGCGCAGTCGACGATCCCGTCAGCATTGATGATGAGTTATTACTAGATCCATTCGACGAGACGTTCTGGCCCTCTGGCTATAGGCATTCAGCCCGTGGGTGTCAGGCCAGACGGGGCAATGCCTGGGTCACCGTCTCGGCGTCGAATCTGTCGGGGTCGAAGTCGGCGGCGTGGTCGAGTCCCAGCCACTCCAGCCTGTCGTGGTGCTCCGGGTCGGTGGGATCGCTGAGAACCTCCACCAGGTCGGCGTAGCCCCAGGTGCCGCCGCAATCTTCGGGCGGGGCGGCGCGGCGCCCACCCGTACACCGCGGATAGGTCGCCGTCTCGTCGCGGTCGAGGATCTTCTCCACGAGGATGTCGTGTTGCCAGTCGTCGCCGAAGTCGTAGGTGTAACGCAGTTTGTTGTTCACCTCGGGGGCGACCTGCTCCAGCGTCACCGGCGCTTCCGCGCGGTGACCCAGATCGGGGTCGGCTGTGCCGAAGCTGCCGTAGGGGGTTTCGAAGACGTGCAGGTGGCTGTCGTGCCAACCGAAAGCGATCTGGATGACCGTGTGCAGCCGGGCGAGGCTGATGTCGGCGGGCACTTCAATGCGTCTCCAGATCGGTGGCTTCGCGCCCCGCAACCCCACCTTGAGCCGATATACCGGCGCCGGCCCTTCGGACTTCTTGCGTTTCGCCGGCAGCGCGGCCACCGCCGCCCGGCCGCGCAGTGCGATCGGCGCCCCGGCACCGAATGGGCTGCCTGCGTTCCCGGCGAGCCGCACCAGCACCTGCAGCGCCGTGAGCCCGATCTGGCCCTCACCCTCGTCGCCGTGCGGCGCCGCGGGCTTGCTGGGCGCCGGTAGGACGTTCATCCGGGCCCTCACGAGCACAGCCAGGGCCGGGTAGCCCGGGCCGTCGTCATCGACCGGCATGTCGCTCATTTCCTCATCAGGTAGGTCGCTGTCGTGCACCGCCCGCGCGTCTAGGGCCTTCTCGACCTGCCAGCGGAACTCGGCCGCGTCCAGCGCCTGCGTCGTGATCTTGAAGCCGCTGTCCCGCCCACCGGCCCGCATGATTTCCAGCGCCTCGGGCAGTTGATCCAGGTCGAGCAGAAGAATGTCACCGGCGGCACCGCAGTCGTCATGGTCGACACTCATCACGACCGCATGCGAACGCCCCGCCCGATGAAATGAACAGGCCAGCATCGACGCGGTGCCCTGCGAGTCACTCAGCCGCTGGCAGTCGCCGACCGTGACCGCCTCGCTCAGCTCGGCTGCCCACCCCGGCCGCGCGACACCAGCCTCGACAAGCCGGTCGGCGGCAGCCCACGCCGCCTTGCCGGCCCGGCCCTGCGCGACCGAACCGATCGCCAGCAGCACCGCGAGGGCCTGCGAGCTGGCCCGGGCCTCAAACGCCGGGATGAACCCGCCGACCAGCGCCTCCTCGAAAGCCTCGCCGGCAACCGCGCCGATCGACACGAACGTCGCGCCCACGACCTCCGCGTCCAGCGGGTCCTCGGACTCGATCAGGTCCGCAGCACCCGCGATCAACTCATCGATCAGCCGCTGCGGGTCGAAGTCCGCGCCGGAACACGCCGCGCAGTCGCACTCATCCGCTGTGCTCAACCCATCGGGCAGGGCAGGCCGCCGGGTGGACTTCTTGCTCTGCTTGCCTTTGCGGCCACGGCTCACAGGACTCATCCGCCCAGTCTGCCCGACCCGCCGGCACCAACTCATGAACCCTGACAGGGCGTGTCGGCAACGTTCGATCAACTGGCCCGTCTGCTCGCCTTCCCGCCCTGGTCAGCGGTATCTGGTCGGCCCCGGCGACCGACGCGCCGACCACCACGCTGCGTTCGGCGTGATGACATGGCGTAATGACGCGGCGGGCAGGCGGCGACCCGGAGGCCCGCTGGATGGTTGGGGGTGCCGGTCAGGTGGATGCGGGATCTGGTGGCGTCCACGGCCGGCCCAGGACAGCCTGGCGAAGTGCGCAGCATCCGCTCCTGATGCGCATGCTGGCGGGTGCTGTAGCGCGGACGGGCCCGCGGGGTGGCGATCACCGGGACAACGCTGGACGCGAACCGCCCGTTTCCCAGGCCTCGCGCCGGGTATGACGCCTTGGCATGCGCGTCCAACGAGGCCGCCGACGACGAACCGCATGCGCCCTGTTGGTGCTACTCGCACCCGTACTCGCCGTCGGTTGCACCAATGTCATGTCGATGTCGGCCGCGCCGGCTGCGGTAGTCACGGCCAGCGGCACGTTCGCTCCGTTCGCCCCGGGTGCCACATCGGTCACCTACGACCCCAAGCTGGTCCCGGTGGGAGCAACCGCGTCGGTGACCATCGCGCAGGAGGTCGTTCGTACGCAGGTACGGCTGACGGTCGCCGGGCTCCTGCCCGACCGCGGCTACGGTGCGCACCTGCACACCGATCCGTGCGGCCCGACCGGTGAGGCCGCGGGACCGCATTACCAGCACCGGCCGGATCCCGCCGCGACCGCGGCCGAGCCGTCGGTCGACCCGGCGTACGCCAACCCACACAACGAGGTCTGGCTGGACTTCCACACCGACGCCAATGGCCACGCAGCGAGTGCCGCCACCCAGATGTGGACGTTCAGCTCGTTGCCTCGATCGTTGATCATCCACGCGATGACCACGGAGACCGCGCCCGGCGTGGCCGGCATGGCTGGTGCGCGGCTCGCCTGCCTGACGCTGCCCGCCTGACGGCCGGCCGTCGAGTACGGCAGGGACGGCTACCATGCCTACCGGACGACCCGACGGCGGCCGAGTGGCGTGTACGTCGGGAGGTCCATGGCCCTGATCACCTCGGTCAGCACGGAGCTGCGGCCGCCGGACTGGACCCCCACGACGACGCAGCCGACGAGGGTCGGCTCGCACTCCGCCACGCTGACGGCCGGCTCCGACGCGTACGGCGTGCCGGCCGTACGCATCACCTGGCAGCTCCCCGACCAGCGCTGGGTCGACGTGCAGAGCAGCGGTCCGCTCACCACGACACAGGTCGAGCGGTACGCCGAGAACCTGCGGTCACAGCCGCTCCCCCCGATGCCGCTGCCGTTCACCCTGGCCCTTGCACCACAAGGCTTCCAGGTGGCCTACCAGGAACTGACGCCGACCGAGTTCCACCTCTGCCTGAGCCCGGCGGCCGAGATCGACGGGGACTCCGGTACGTGGGTGTGCCTGTCGCAGCAGGAGTCGATCCCGTCGCCGGGCGGTGACCCGGTGCGCCACTGCCCGCACAGTGCGAAGCGGCCGGTCGTCCCGGGCCACGATGCACTCCAACAGCCGCTCCACCGGCCGGATGTGCACGGTGTCGCGGTCGGCGTCCGACAGCGTCACGCCGTACGCCCACCCAAGGTGCTCGTGCACGAGCAGGCCCTGGGCGACGGCGGCAAGACCGGCGGCGTCGTGCGGCAACGCGTCGAACAGCGGCGCGAACCGGCCGGCCGAGGTCATCGATGCGGGCTGTGTGTAGAACGAGAGCGTGCGTTCGTCGTACGACTGCATGGCTGTCCTCCGGTAAGACGGCACCGATGGGAACGCGGCTGCGCTGAGCCTGGCACGGCGGTACGACGGTCCTCGACGGCTACGCTGGCCCGAAGACAAGAATCGGCATCGACACATAGCGGAGCGGGGAAATGGCCGAGCTCGCCATCCGGCTAAGACCGGTGGTCGAAGACGACCTGACGATGTTCCGCCGGTTCGCCACCGAGCCGGGCCTCATCGGTCTGGACTGGGCCGGATTCCGCGACGTCCAAGCACCGGCACGGCGGTTCGCCGAGGACGGGTACCTCGGGCCGGAGGACGGCCGGCTCATGGTCGAGGTCGAGCAGGCGGGCGTCGCCGCCGGGTTCGTGAGCTGGGGAGCGGGTACGTACGGCGGCGTCGGCAGGTACTGGGAGATCGGGATCGCGCTGCTACCGGAGTGGCGCGGGCGCGGCATCGGCTGGCGGGCCCAGGCGATGCTCTGCGACTACCTGTTCGCGCACACGCCGGTGCAGCGCATCCAGGCCGGCACCCATGCGGAGAACATCGCGGAGCAACGTTCGCTGACGAAGGCGGGATTCCAGCTGGAGGGCGTGATACGCGCGTGCGAGTTCCGCGCCGGCCAGTGGCGCGACGGGCAGCTGTACAGCCGGCTGCGGGACGATCCGGCGCCGTCGACCTGACCGGCCGGCGGCCCTATCGGGCGCCGGCACCGAGCGTGCGCTGGGCCAGGAACCGGGTGTACTCCGTACGGTCGAAGGGGTTCCCGTCCGTCCGCCGTCGGGTCGGCGGAGCGCCGTCGGCGAGCCGGTCGCCACCGACCCGCGACGACCACGTGCCTTCGCCGCCGGTCAGCCCGGGCAGTCGCTGGTGGAAGGTCGCGACGACGCGGGCGGGCAGCTCGCCGGTGAGGTGGAACGACGCGCTACGGCCGGTGGTCCCGCCGATGCGGGCGCCGAGCCGGGCGAGCTGTGCGG
>JAEHDK010000137.1 GCA_016880465.1 Micromonosporaceae bacterium | reverse complement strand
TCAGCTGTGACTTCCCGTTCGGTCCCCTGCAGGAGGGACCCGCCAGTGCGGTGCGCGCCGCGATCAGGCTCGTCAAGGAGGCCGGTGCCGACCTGGTGAAGCTTGACGGCGCGGCCGAGCACCTGGACGCGGTCGCGGCCGTCAAGCGTGCCGGCATACCGGTCTTCGCCCAGTTCGGGATCACGCCGCAGACGGCTCTGCGCTATGGCGTGCCTTACACCGCGAACCCAGGATCCGATACCCAGCTACCGGTGGAGATGAAGGACGAGCTGGTCGCCGAGGCAAAGCAGCTGGAGGCAGCGGGGGCTTCGCTGCTCAACTTCACCAACTCCGGGCCGGTCGTCGGCGCGGAGGTCGCGCGTGCGGTGTCAATACCGGTGCTCGGCGGGTTCGGTGGTGGTCCGTGGCTGGACGGGCGGATGCGCATGGCCAACGCGGCCATCGGCTATGCCGCGTCGGCGCTGGACGAGCCCACGGACACGTACGCCGACGTGGCGCAGATCAGCTACCAGGCCATCGCGGCCTACGCTGCGGACGTGCGTGCCGGACGCCAGATCAAGGGCGGCATGCAGGGCGGCTCGCCGAGCTGACGGACAGGAAACGGAGAGGCCTCGTGCCCACCGCTATCATCGACGGGATCATCACACGCTATGAGGTGGCCGGTTCGGGACCGCCGCTGCTCATGTTCTCCCCGGGTGGCTTCAATGCGACGTTGGACAACTGGCGGTCGCTGGCCATCTACCGTCGCCTCAACCTGCTCGACCAGCTGGCCGCGAGGTACACCTGCATCACGTTCGACCGGCGCGAGTCCGGGCACTCCGGTGGTCGAGTCGAGCGTGTCGGCTGGCGTGACTACGCCGCGCAGGGTAAGGGACTGCTCGCGCATCTGGGCATCGAGCGGGCGCACCTCATGGGCGGCTGCGTCGGCTGCTCCATCGTCACGACATTCGGTGTCGCCTATCCCGACGCGGTATCCAGCATGGTGCTCTATTCGCCCGCAGGTGGCCCCCGGTACCGCTTGACCCAGCACGCCCGTCTGGGCCAGCACCTGGCCTACGTAGCCGAGCACGGCCTGCACCAGGTCGTCGCGCTGGCCCGCAGCAGCGACCAGACGTTCACCCAGGACCCGCGGCTGGGTCCATGGGTCACGGTCGTCCGACGAGACTCCTCATTCGCAGACGTCTATGCACACTGGGATGCAGACCGATATGCGGTCCTGGTGACCGGCGTGGCCCGGCTTCTGTTCGACCGGGACACCGTGCCGGGGGCGGAGCCCGAGGACCTGATGCTGCTCGACATCCCTGCGCTGGTCGTTCCCGGTCAGGACGCCTCCCACGCGACGTCGGCGGCCCGCTATCTCGAGGAGTGCCTGCCTCGCGTCCAGTACTGGGATGTCCCGGTCAGCGAGCAGACGGAGGACACCGCACCTGCCAGAGTGATGGCGTTCCTGGACGCGGTGTAGATCGGTGGCGCGGACCGCGGGCCGGGTGGTGTGGGCGCGGGTAGCGATCACACGAGTGGCTCGCCGCGCTCCAGCGCGGCGATCTGGTCCAGGCGTCGCTGGTGCCGTTCGCCCTTGAAGGGCGTGGCCAGCCACGTCGCAGTGATCTCCACGGCCTCGACGAAGGTGATCACCTTGGCGCCCATCACGAGGACGTTGGTGTCGTTGTGCGCGCGCGAGATCTCCGCGAGGAACACCGAGTGGCACAGGCCGGCGCGAACTCCACGGATCTTGTTGCATGCGATGGCCTCGCCGCCGCCGGTGCCGCCGATCACGATGCCTCGCTCGGCCGGGCCCGCCACGACCTGCCGGCCGATGTCGGCGCAGAGCGGCGGGTAGTCCACGACCCCGGTGCCGTGCGCCCCGCGGTCGTCGACCTCGTGATCCTGGGCGGTCAGCCAGTCGATAAGGTTCGCCTTCATCGATATGCCGTTGTGGTCGGCTGCTATCGCGATTCGCATGGTCTGCATCCTCAGGCGGTCAGGTCGTGAGTGCTCTCGGGGAACAGGTCCTCGACGGCGGGTGGACGGTCGAGAATCCGCTGACGCACCGCGTGACCGATGAGTTGCTCGATCATCGGCCGGTTCGATGCGATGCCGTAGGGCAGCGGGTCCTCGCCGGTGATCTCCATGACTCGCTGGTACATGAGATCGGTCGTCGTCAAAGCGTCGATCGTGCCGGCGTGCAGGCGCTCGACGTACCGCCGCTTCGCGGCCGCGAACGCCTCGAAGAGCGCGGTCGCCAGCCCGGGATGTGTGTGTAGCAGATCGTCTTTGACGACCAAGAGATGGTTGATGGGGTACAGCCCGCGCCGGCGCAGCGCCGCGTAGGCCGCTTCCTCGGCGCCGGGGATCAGCGGGGCGACATCGGGGTGGGCCGGCTCGATGCCGATGGCGGCCGCCACCTCTCCGGTTGCCAGCATCGTGTCCAGACTCGCCCCCGGCCGCATCGTTACGACATTCGCCGGCGGCTGGTACTCGGCCACGTGCTCGTCGCCGGAGCGCACCCACGTCACCCGGTCCAGGTCCACGCCGTACTCGTCGGAGAGGATGCCCCGCGCCCACACGCCGGTCGTCACGGTGTAGCCCCGGTTGACGCCCACGCTGCGGCCTTCGACATCGATGGGGGTCTGGATGTCCCCGGCGGCGCGGTGAACGATGGCGCCGTGGTGGAACCCGCGCACCACGAAGATGGGCAGGGCGGTAAAGGGCTTGCCGTGGGCCTTGGCGCACAGGTAGGTGGTGAACGCCATCTCACAGACGTCGAACTCCAGTTCCCGCACCATCCTGCGGAACGCCTGGACGAGCACGGGGACCTCGCGAAAGTCGAGGCTGAAGCCCCGGGGGCGGACGTTGCCCTCCTTGAGCGCTTGGTTGTTCCCCTGGGTCCGAGTCACGGTCGTGAGATGCACCGGCGCCATCGGGTTCTGCTCAGCTCCCCTCATGCCGTCCGGGTCTGGCGGCGATACGCCATCCCGCGCTATGCCGAAGCGACGGTAGCATGATAAACGTTAGTCCATAAGACCAGGAAGCGCCCCGCTCCACCGGCCAGAGAGGACGGTTCATGGGAGAGCAGGTTCTGGCGGCCGTACGGACGGGACCCGGTACGACCGAGTTCCGCGAGTACCCGCTGCCGGACATCCCCGAGGACGGTGCACTGCTGAGGGTCGAGGTGGCCGGCATCTGCGGCACCGACGTCAAGATGTACGCCGAACCGGCCGTGCCGGGCCCGGTCATCATGGGGCACGAGAACGTCGGCGTCATCGCCAAGGCAGGTCGGGCGTTCCGCGAGCGTCAGGGCGTGGTCGAGGGGGATCGGGTCTTCATCGAGCACTACGTACCCTGCCGGCGATGCGCGTGGTGCCATCTCGGGGAGTACCGCCATTGCGAGGCCACCGACTGGCGGACGAACCGGGATGCCCGCCGCTACGGCTACACCTCGGCCGAGAACCCGTTCCATCTGTGGGGCGGGTTCGCCGGCTACCTGTACTTACCGTGGAACGCCGTCGTACACCAGGTGCCGGCGGGGGTGTCGGCCGAGCTGGCCGGGATCGTGACACCGCTGTCCAACGGCATCGAATGGGCGCTGTTCGACGCCGGCGTCGGGTACGACTCCACCGTGCTGATCCAGGGGCCGGGCCAGCAGGGGCTGTCCCAGACGGTCGCCTGCAAGCAGGCCGGCGCCTCGCTCATCATCGTGACCGGTACGACCCGGGACGCGGCGCGGCTGGAGCTGGCGAAGGCACTGGGCGCCGACCATGTCATCGACGTGCAACAGGAGGACGCCGTCGAACGGGTCATGGGCATCACCGGCGGCAAGGGCGTCGACGTCGTACTGGACTGCACCGCCGGCGCCGGTGTCGGGCCCGTCCTGCTCGGCATCGACGCGCTCAAGCGCCGGGCCGGGACGCTGCTGATCCAGGGTGAGATGGCCGCTTTCCCCGACTTCCCGGTGAAGAAGCTGACCGAGAAGGCCATCACCATCCGCAGCGCTCGCGGTCACAGCTACCGCGCCTGCGAGCTTGCGCTCGCGCAGCTGGCCGCCGGCCGGTTCCCGCTGGACCGGCTGACCACGCACACGTTCGGGCTTCGCGACGCGGACCGCGCCATCAGGGCGGTCGGCGGCGAGGGCGAAGACGGCGTCATCCACGTGTCCCTGATGCCGTGGATGTGACGCGGCCGGCGGCCCGGCGGAGGACCGCCGAAGACAGCGGGATGGGCATCGTCGTACGGAACATCCGTCGCGCGGATCGGTCCACTGTGGACGCCTTCGCCGCGTTCGGGGTGGCGACCGTCCACGAGGCGCAGGGCCGTGCCGGGCTGCTGGACGCGCGCCTGCGCCCGGTGTACCCGGGTGCGCACATCAGCGGGACCGCGGTGACGGTGAGCGTGCCACCGGCGGACAACTGGATGATCCACGTGGCCGTCGAGCAGTGCCAGGACGGGGACGTGCTCGTGGTGGCGCCCACGTCCCCCTCTGCCGCGGGCTACTTCGGCGAACTGCTCGCCACCGCGGTGCACGTACGTGGCGTGCGAGGTCTGGTCATCGATGCCGGCTGCCGCGACGTGGCGGAGCTGGCGCGGATGCGCTTTCCGGTCTGGTCCCGCTTCGTCTCCGCGACCGGAACGGTCAAGCAGACGCTGGGCAGCGTCAATGTCCCGCTCGTCTGCGCCGGGCAGCTGGTGCGGCCGGGTGACGTGGTCGTCGCCGACGACGACGGTGTGGTCGTGGTGCCGCGCCGGGTGGCCGCGCAGGTGCTGGCCGCGTCGAGGGCACGACAGGAGAGGGAGGCCGTTTCCCGCGCGCGCTACCAGGCCGGCGAGCTCAGCCTCGACGTGCAGGACATGCGTGAGCGGCTCGCCCGCAACGGGCTGAAGTACGTCGACCAGGAAGCGGACGACTGAGCAGATGTCGGTGTCCACAAGGGACGGCAGGTAACCAGTGATCATTGACTGTCATGGCCACTACACGACGGCGCCCGGTGCGCATCAGGCGTTCCGCGACGCCCAGCTCGTCCGGCTGGCCGATCCGAGCCTCCCCGAGCCGGCGCTCGCCGGCGTCAGCGACGACGCGATCCGCGAGAGCATCGAGAGCACCCAGTTGAGGCTGCTGCGCGAGCGCGGCGGCGACATGATGATCTTCTCCCCGAGGGCGTCGGGCATGGAGCACCACGTACCGGACCCGGCCACGGCGCGGGCCTGGGCGCGGGTGTCCAACGACCTGGTCCATCGGGTGGTCGAGCTGTACCCACGACACTTCGCGGGCGCCTGCCAACTGCCGCAGACGCCCGGCGGGCCGCTGAACGACTCGATCGAGGAGCTACGCCGCTGCGTCGAGGAGCTGGGCTTCGTCGGGTGCAACCTGAACCCGGACCCCTCCGGTGGGTACTGGACGTCCGCACCGATGACGGACGAGTACTGGTTCCCCCTCTACCAGGCGATGGTCGAGCTGGACGTCCCCGCCATGATTCACGTCTCGGCGTCCTGCAACCCCAACTTCCACGCGCTCGGCGCGCACTACCTCAACGCCGACACCACCGTTTTCATGCAGCTGGTACAGGGTGACCTGTTCCGTGAGTTCCCGACCCTGCGGTTCGTGATCCCGCACGGCGGCGGTGCGGTGCCCTACCACTGGGGCCGGTATCGCGGGCTCGCGGACCGGCTCGGCCGGCCGCCGCTCAACGAGCACGTCATGAAGAATGTCCTCTTCGACACCTGCGTCTATCACCAGGCGGGGATCGACCTGCTGCACCGCGTCGTCGATATCGACAACATCCTTTTTGCCTCGGAGATGTACGGCGCCGTG
Source organism: Micromonosporaceae bacterium (assembly GCA_016880465.1). Classification (GTDB taxonomy): domain Bacteria; phylum Actinomycetota; class Actinomycetes; order Mycobacteriales; family Micromonosporaceae; genus EFPC-2. Next base: position 3,840 of record JAEHDK010000137.1, on the reverse strand, counting down.
CGCGGTGTCGACCCGCAGACCGGGCACCACTGGGACGACACGTTGCGCTACATCGACAATCTCCGCCTGCCTGCCGACGCCCGGGCGAAGGTGCTGGAGCGCAACGCGCGGCGGGTGTATCCGCGCCTCGATGCCCGGTTGGCCGCCGCGGGCGGATGACTCGACCTTGGCGTTGCCGCCGCCGAGCCATCAATGTGGTGCGGACGCCCTCATGAGCAGCTCCTTGAGCGGCACGTCGGAGGTGGCCGCCTGGTCGACTGGCAGCGGCGTACCGCTGGCGAGCGCCTTGCGCACCGCCAGGTAGTCGGGTGCGCTGTTGACCGCGTTGATGGCCAGCAGGTCTCCCCGCCGGTAGTACAGGACCGAGAACCTTTCGCGGTCGGGATCACCGCGCACCACGAGCTGGTCGTACCCGTTGGTCACGCCGGCGATCTGCAGCTTGAGGTCGTACTGATCGGACCAGAACCACGGTACGTCGGTATAGGGCTGCGGCTTGCCGGCCAGCGTTGCCGCTGCCACCCGCGCCTGGCCGGCGGCGTTGGGGGTCGACTCCAGGCGCACGCGCCCCTCGCCGGTCAGCGGGTTGGGCATCACGGTGCAGTCGCCCGCCGCCACGACGGACGGTTCGCTGGTGCGCGCGAACTCGTCGACGACGACCCCGCCGTCGCACAGGAGGCCGAGCTGTTCGGCCAGTTCGGTCCGCGGCACGACGCCGACGCCCACGACGACCAGGTCGGCGGGTAGCAGGGTGCCGTCGGTGAGCCGGACGCCGGTCACCCGACCGTGTGCACCGTGAATCTCGGCGACCTCGGCGCTGTGGCGTACGTCGGTGCCGCGCCGGGTGTGTGCCAGCTGGTAGAACCGGGAGATCATGGGAGCGACCGAGCGGGCGATCAGGCGCTCGGCCGCCTCCACCACGGTGACGTTCTTGCCTTCCGACCGGACGACCGCGGCCGTTTCGAGCCCGATGAAGCCGCCCCCGATGACCACGACGTCGCGTGCCGGCGCGAGGTGGGCCCGAATCCTGGCGGCGTCATCGACGACGCGCAGGTAGCAGACGCCATCAAGGTCGGCGCCGGGCAGGTCGAGGCGCCGGGGCCGCGCTCCCACCGTCAGGGCGAGCCGGTCGAACGCCAGGGTGCGGCCGCGGTCGGTCAGCGCCGTCCCGCTGCCGCGCGCCTCGGCGGGTGAGAGGTGCAGCCGGGTGACGCGTTCGGCGGACAGGACATCGATGCGCCGCTCGGCGTAGAACGCCGGCGTGCGCAGTTCGAGGGAGGCGACGTCCGCGGTCCCGGCGAGGAACGCCTTGGACAGGGGAGGACGCTGGTAGGGCGGCCGTGGCTCGGCGCCGACCAGGGTGATGGCCTCGTCGTAACCGTAGTCCCGCAAGGACACCGCCAGTTGCACGCCGGCGTGGCTGGCGCCGACGATGAGCGCTCCGCCCGTCACGGCTGTTCTTCAGGGCACTCGACGATCAGGCCGTCCAGGGCCTCGGCCACCTTGATCTGGCAGGACAAGCGACTGGTCGCCCGGCGGTCCGCCACCCCGAGGTCCAGCATGTCGTCCTCGAGGTCGCCCGGAGGGCCGACGCGGGTCAGGAAATCCTCGTCCACGTAGACATGGCAGGTGGCGCACGACAGGTTGCCTCCGCACTCCCCGACGACGCCGGGAACACCGTTCTTGACGGCCGTCGCCATGACCGAGTCGCCAACTGCTGCGTCGATCGTGCGCCGGGATCCGTCAGGGGCGACGAAAATGATCTTGGCCAACTCTCTAGGTCTCCCTCGACGCATCCCGGCCGTGAATGGACTAACCATACTACCTAGGCCCTGCGGCGCATACTCCCTGGACGAGGCCGTGTCGGCTGTGGCCGGCAAGGGGGTACGAGCCACGCGGCGGACGGTTGTCCCCGATTGGTAGGACCAATGGCCTATATGGGCTGCCGCGCCGAGACCTAGGGTCAGGTCATGAAGCTAGCCGCAGTACTCGACCGGGTCCTCGGTCGCGCCCACCTCGAGGTCGAGGAAGGCAGCGTGGCCTGCCCCATCCGGGGCCGGCTCGACGTCGAGGTGTGCTCGTCGTGCCCGAGCTGGAACCGCACCGAGATCGATGAGTACGGCCAGGGCGTGCTGATCTGCCGCGGGCGGGCGCCGTGGGGCGGCGAGGCCACCGGCATACCCCCGATGTGAGCTGGTCGTCGGAGATCTGTGTGAGCGTCACCGCCGAACTGCCGGGCCTGCGCCGGACCGTCGCGCTGGCCTGCCGCATCCTCGCCAACGCCGGACTCGCGGAGGACATCCTCGGGCATGTCAGCGTGCGGGTCGGCGAGGGGATGCTCGTGCGTTGCCGTGGCCCGCAGGAGGCGGGCCTACTGTTCACCCACGACCGGGACGTGCAGCTGGTCGACCTCGACGGCCACGGTGACGTCGCGGCGGGCTGGGCGGTCCCCAACGAACTGCCGATCCACGGCGAGCTGCTACGGGCGCGGCCGGAGATCGACGCGGTGGTGCACTGTCATCCGCCAGCGGTGCTCGTGGCGGGGGTGGAGAATGTGCCACTGCGCCCGGTTTTCGGCGCGTACCACATCCCCGCGGCCCGCCTCGCCCTCGACGGGGTACCGGTCTACCCGCGGGCTGTGCTCGTGCGCCGCCCTGAGCTCGGCCGCGAGCTTGTCGAGGCGATGGGATCGTCCACCGTGTGCGTCATGCGGGGCCACGGGATCACCACCGTCGGGTCCGGCGCACACGCCGTCGAGCAGGCCGTCGTGCGCGCGTTGGCCCTCGACGTACTGGCCCGCGTCAGCATCGAACGGGCCCGACTCGGTGCCCGGGCGGCCGACCTCACCCAGGAGGATCTCGCGGAGTTGCCGGACCTCGGTCCCGGGTTCAACGACCTGAACATGTGGCGCCACCACGTCGCACGGCTGCGGCTGGCCGGGCTCGCGCTGGAGTGAGCGGACCTGTGCGGCCCGCGGCCGATGGACGCCTCCCGCGTCAGGGCGAGGCAGCCGGCAGGGCCTCGGCCAGCCGCAGTGCTCGGGCCCGGCGCAGTTGTGGCAGCACGACCAGCGCAACGAGTCCGGCCGACACCCCGGCGAGCAGCAGCCCGGCGCGCGCTCCCCACCGCTCACAGACCCATCCGGTCACCGGTCCGCCGAGCGGGGTGCTGCCCAGGAAGACGATGCTGTGCAGGGCGATCACCCTGCCTTGCATGGTGGCCTCAGCACCAAGCTGGAGCAGCGTACGAGCGAGGGTGTTGAAGCAGATGTTCGCCACGCCCACGCCGACCATCACCGCCATCGCGACGCCCAGTCCAGGCGCGAAGGCGGCGATCACGTTGACCGCGGCGAAGGCGGCTGTCCAGGTCAGCAGCGACCATGCGGTCACGCTCGCGCGGGCGGCGCTGGCGAGCGCGCCGAGTACCGCGCCGAACCCGAGCGCGGACATCAGCCAGCTGTAGGCCTCGGGGCCGCCGCCGAACGTGTCCCGAGCCAGCAGCGGCAGGACCACCCGGAAGTTCTGGCCCAGCAGGGCCACCACGGCGACAAGGAGCATGCAGGCGCGCAGCTCCGGGTGCTGCCAGACGTATCGCAGGCCCTGCCGTGCCTGTCCTCTTTCCCGGCGCGCCGGCCGTCGCCGACGCAGCTGGCGAGGATCGACCCGGGTCAGCCCGAGCAGGACCGCCGCGAACGATATCGCGTTGACCGCGAACGCCGCCCCCACGTCGACGGTGGCGATGAGAATGCCGGCGAGGGCCGGGCCGACCAGGCGACCGGCGTTGTGGATCGTCGAGTTGAGCGCCTGCGCGTTGACGTAGTCCTCGGGGCCGACCAGTTCGGTG
>JAEHDK010000136.1 GCA_016880465.1 Micromonosporaceae bacterium | reverse complement strand
TGGTGTTCTCGACATCGGAGGACACACCCGAGCCACGAGTACGGAAGACCGAGTCCATCTCGTCGAAGAACACGATCACCGGGGTACCCTCGCCGGCCTTTTCCCTGGCCCGCTGGAAGACGAGCCGGATGTGCCGCTCGGTCTCGCCCACGTACTTGTTCAACAGCTCGGGGCCCTTGATGTTGAGGAAGTAGCTGGTGTGCTTCTCCTCACCGCGGCGCGCGGCCATCTGCTTGGCCAGCGAGTTGGCCACCGCCTTGGCGATCAGCGTCTTGCCGCAACCGGGCGGCCCGTAGAGCAGGACACCCTTGGGCGGGCGCAGCTGGTGCTCGCGGAACAGGTCGGCGTGCAGGAACGGCAGCTCCACGGCGTCGCGAATCTGCTCGATCTGCCGGTCAAGGCCGCCGATGTCGCGGTAGCCGACATCGGGCACCTCCTCCAGCACGAGCTCCTCGACCTCGCTCTTGGGGATGCGCTCGTAGGCGTACGCCGCACGGGGTTCGATGAGCAGCGAGTCGCCGGCGCGCAGCGGAGCTCCGATCAGCGTCTCGGCGAGGTGGACGACCCGCTCCTCGTCGGCGTGTGAGATGACCAACGCACGGTCGCCGGGCCCGTCCGGGTTCTCCAGGACCTCCTTGAGCATCACGACCTCGCCGGCCCGCTCGAAGCCGAACGCGTCCACGATGTTGAGCGCGTCGTTGAGCAGCACCTCCTGGCCGCGCCGCAGAGCGGTCGCGTCCAGGGCCGGCGATACCGCAACGCGCAGCTTGCGGCCGCCGGTGAACACGTCGACCGTGCCGTCCTCGTGGCGCGCGAGGAAGACGCCGTAGCCACTCGGCGGCTGGGCGAGCCGGTCGATCTCCTCCTTGAGGGTCACGATCTGCGCCCGCGCCTCCTTGAGGGTCGCCACGAGCCGCTCGTTGTTCTCCGTCAGCCGGGCAAGCTGCGCCGAGGTGGCGGCGAGCCGCTCCTCGAGCTGCCGGACGTGCCGGGGGCTCTCGGTCAGCTTGCGCCGCACGAGCGCAAGCTCCTCCTGCAGAAACGCGACCTGCGTGGAGAGATCGTGGGCCTCTCTCTCCCACCGCGCGGCGCGCGCATCCGCGTCATCGCTGCGTGCCACGTCCACCTCCCCGGGGGCTTGAAAACGTCCTGTCCTCCACCCTAACCGAGTGGGGCCCGGTACACCCCTACCCGCCGCCGAGGTAGCGTCGACTTCGTGACGGGGCAGCCGGACGAGCAGGTATGGATAGACCAGGACCGGTGTACCGGCGACGGCCTGTGCGTAGAGTACGTGCCGGAGATCTTCGAGTTCGACGTGGACGGGCTGGCGTACGTCAAGGCCGACGGTGAGCTGCGGACCACACCAGAGGCCGGGGTGGCCGTCCCGGTGCACCTGCGCCTGTCCGTCCTGGACGCGGCCAAGGACTGCCCGGGCGAATGCATCCACCTGCGCCACGCCGACTAGTCGCACTCAGTATCTCGACAACCAACACAGGGTAACCTACCGTCTTCGGTCGGCAACGGCCGGCCGGCGGCTGCCGGGCTGCCGCGCGGAACTCGCCAGCCCTGGTCAGATCATCGGTCGACCGACGAGCGACGCGACCAGCCGGGCGAACTCCTCCAGCCGGGCGATCTGCCCCGCTCCGCCGTCGTCGAGCGTCTTGCCGAAGCGCAGTGCGTCGTGCCGTACGGTCGACACCTGGTCCTCGCCTGCCGCGACCCCGGAACCCGACTCGTCCAGCGAGCTGAGCAACAGGTAGACATCGACGCTGTCGACCCGCGGCTGCCCGCTCGGCAGCCGGCTGAGCCGGCGCCGGCAGCCGACCTCGGTGACCGACGACAGCGGTACCACCCGCAACGAGGAGGTCATCGCGCCCGGCGGACCGTCACCGGACGGCACGTCCTCGCCGTGCCAGAGGATCAGCCGGGTGCCGTCGCAGACGACGACCTCCTGCCAGACACCGTTCACCTCGTTGACGAACCGCTCCAAGGTGAACCCGAGCACGGTCGAGCCGCGCAGCACGCTGCCCAGCGTCTCCAGGGCGAGCTCCGGATCGCGCAGGTACGCGCGAGCGGCCGAGTCCAGGTCGGGGTAGGGCGACCAGTCCGGAAACACGGCGGGCAGGTCGCCACCGGCCGGCAGATCGCCACCGATGGGGAATGATGACCGACTCATGTGGTCCCTTCCGGACCGCCGGGTGCGGTCTGGCGGCGCTGAGCGTACGCCTCGGCGCCCTTGCTCGGCTTCCGCCGTCGGGGCGGCGCGGTCACCCCGGGGGCGAGCCGGCGGGCGGTGATGAGAAACGCGGTGTGTGCGATCATCCGATGGTCGGGGCGCACCGCAAGCCCGTCGGCGTGCCAGTCCCGCACCAGCGTCTCCCAGGCCCGCGGCTCGGTGAAGCCGCCGTGCGCGCGCAGTCCCTCGACCAGCTCGGACAGCTGCGGTGTCGTCGTCACGTACCCGACCAGCACGCCGCCGGGCACCAGCGCGCGGGCCACCAGGCCGAGCACGTCCCACGGTGCCAGCAGGTCCAGGATGATCCGATCGAAGCCCTCCTCGGCGCACTCCGCAACATCGCCTACCCGGAGCGTCCAGGCCGGCTGCGGTCCGCCGAAGAACGCCTCGACGTTGCGCCGCGCGATGTCGGCGAAGTCGGGGCGGAGCTCGTACGAGGTCACCGTGCCGGCCACCCCCACCGCGCGCAGTAGCCAGCAGCTGAGTGCGCCGGAGCCGGCACCGGCCTCCAGCACGCGGGCGCCCGGGAACACGTCGCCCAGCGCGATGATCTGCGCGGCGTCCTTGGGGTAGACGACCTGGGCGCCCCGCGGCATGCCCAGCACGTAGTCGGCGAGGAGCGGCCGCAGGGCGAGGTACGCCGTACCCCCGGAGGAGGACACCACGCTGCCCTCCGGCCGGCCGATCAGCGCGTCGTGCGCGAGCGCGCCCCGGTGCGTGTGGAACTCCCGGCCCGGCACCAGAACGATCGTGTGCACGCGGCCCTTGGGGTCGGTCAACTGGACGCGGTCGCCGGGCTCGAACGGGCCGCGCCGGGCCGCGCCGGCGCCCTGGGCGGGCCCGGCCGAGCCGGTGTTCGAAGTGGAGTCGGCGGTCGACATGATCTCAACGGTCAACGCGTGGTCCTTGAGGGCTCGAGCAGGTGGGCCAGGTCGGTCAGGCGCAGCACGCCGATCACATCATCGCCCGAGGTGACGATGTACTCGCTGCCCGGGTGTGCCTGGACGGCCCGGATCACCGCCTCCCCGCGCAGCTCCACCGGGATCGTGGCCAGCATGCCGACGTCCCGGGCGACCGAGTCGACCGGCACCCAGGGCCGGCGCTGATCGGGTACCGCTTGTGCGGCGTCACCGTGGACGAGCGCCACCAGCCGCCCGCTTGAGTCCGCCACGCCCAACGCGGCATTCGCGAGGCCGGCCTCGGCCGCCTGCCGCTCGGCCTCGGCCAGCGGCGTACCCGTCGAGACCGCGAACACCGGTCGGGCCAACCGAGCCACGTCGATGAGCGGGAACCGCGCGCTGATCTTGGCGAGCCGGATCGCACCGGTCGCGCCCTGCCACAGCGTCAGCGCGATCAACAGCAGGAAGATCAGGCCGAACGGGGCGAGCAGCCGGCCGGCGTACATCAGCGCGGCCAGCGCCAGCGTGGCCAGCGCGATCCCCCGCCCGGTCCAGCCGGCGACGCGCGTACCGAGGTGGCGGTCGTTGCTGATCGACCAGACGACCGCGCGCAGGGCCCGGCCACCGTCCAGCGGCAGGCCGGGCAGGACGTTGAAGATCGCCACGAGGATGTTGGCGGCGGCGAGCTGGAACGCGATCTGCCCGGGGACGGTATTGTCCGGCAGGACGAGGGCGGCCGCGCCGGCCCCGAGACCCAGCACCAGCGACACGGCCGGTCCAGCAAGCGAGACCAGCAGCTCGACCCCGGGCCGCGGCGCATCGCCCTCCATCTCGGTGTACCCGCCGAGCAGCTCCAGCGTGATCCCGCGGACCCGGATGCCGAACCGGCGGGCCGTCACCGCATGGCCGAGCTCGTGCAGCAGCACCGAGAGCACCAGGCACAGGACGAACCCGAAGCCGACCGAGTACGCCGCGAGGTCGGGCAGGTGCAGCTCACCCTGCACGATCCGGCCGTACCCGAACGTGACGAACGCGGCCAGCAGCAGCCAGGAGGCGTGCAGGAACACCGGTACGCCGAGCACCCGGCCAAGCGGGATGCCCGGCCGGCGCTCCGCACCCCGGCGGTCGGCCGGCGTACGGTCGGCGGGGGTGCGGTCGGCGGGGGTGCGATCGGCGGAGCTCGGGTCGGCCATCCCCACGATGCTACGGAACCCGACCCGATATCGACCCTGCCCCACATCCCCGACTCCGCGGTGCGAGGGTTCGAACCGGCCCGAACCCGGCTCGAACCCGGCTCGGCCGCGGCGAGGTGCGACGCTATGTCGTACCCGTCCCCTAGCCTGTCGACATGACGGTGGATACGACAGCGTCGGCTCGGGATGCCGCGGTGCCCGGCGACGACGCCCCGGTGCCCGGTGCTGTGGTCTCCGCGCCCGGCGCAGTGGTCCGGGTGCCGGGCGGTGTCGACGCCCCGGCGCTGCCGTCGTTGTCACCGTCCCGGGCCGCCGACTTCAAGACTTGTCCGCTGTTGTACCGGTTCCGGGCCATCGACCGGCTGCCTGAGCGACCCACCGCCGACCAGGCCCGCGGCACGCTCGTCCACGCCGTGTTGGAGCGGCTGTTCGACCTGCCCGCCGGGCAGCGCA
>JAEHDK010000135.1 GCA_016880465.1 Micromonosporaceae bacterium | reverse complement strand
GCCGCTCCGCCCAGCGCTCGGGGTGGGTCAGCCGTACCTGCCCGGGCGGCGTACCCAACTGCCGCCGGGCTTCCTCGCCGACCTGCGCGAGGACCGCCCCGATCAGCCGCGGTACGGGTACCTCCGCGTCACCCAGCAGCACGGACCCGTCGTCGATGCGGCGCTTCGGGTTCGGCTCGAACCGGGCCGGGTCGAGCCGGGCGGAGCGCTGCGCGTCCCGCCCGACGAGCAGCCCGCCGTCGGCGCCGAGGAAGACGGCCGAGGGCAGCATCGGCGAACCGTCGAACAGCAGCGCCCGGGTCCGTCCGTCGGGGGTAGCGACCATGCCCACCGTGTTCGACGTACCCAGGTCGATGCCGAGCAGGCGCATGCGCCCACCCTAATCCGGGCCGCCCCAGGGCATACTGCACCCGTGTCCCGGTACCTGGATGCCGCGCCGCCGCTGGCGTTCGCGCACCGCGGCGGCGCGGCCACGGCGCCGGGGGGCACCGCGGAGAACACCGTGGACGCGTTCGCCCGGGCCGTCGCCCTCGGGTACCGGTACCTGGAGACCGACGTCCAGGCCACCGCGGACGGCGTGGCCGTGGTGTTCCACGACGCCGACCTGGCCCGGCTGGCCGGCCGGCGGACCCGGGTCGACGCGCTGCGCTATGCCGATCTCGCGACCGTACGCATCAACGGCGCCGCCGTGGTGCCGCGGCTGGACGAGGTGCTGCACACCTGGCCCGACGTGCGCTTCAACGTCGACGTGAAGGCGGCCGCGGCGGTCGAGCCGACGATCTCGGTCGTGCAGCGGGCCGCCGCGCACGACCGGATCCTGCTCGCCTCGTTCAGCGACGCCCGGATCGGCCGGATCCGCCGCGTGCTCGGGCCGGCCGTGGCGACGTCCCTGGCCACCCGGGAGGTCGCCCGGCTGTGGCTGTCCGCCTATGCGGGCCGGCCCCGGCGCCCGGCCCGGGCCGGCGTGGTGGCGGCGCAGGTGCCGGTACGCCACGGCCGGCTGCGGGTCGTCGATCGCAGGTTCGTCGACCACGCGCACCGGCTCGGCCTGCAGGTACATGTCTGGACGGTGGACGAGCCCGCCGAGATGCACGACTTACTCGATCTCGGCGTCGATGGCATCATGACCGATCACCCGGAGGTGCTCCGCGAGGTGTACCTCTCCCGAGGCCTGTGGAGGACCGAGCCATGACCGTCATCGCACCCTCCACAGTGGAAGAACCGGTCGTCAGTACCCGCCGTGAGCGGGTCGGCTGGTACTTCTACGACTGGGCGAACTCGGCGTTCTCCACGACCGTGGTCACGGTGTTCCTCGGCCCGTACCTCACGTCGATCGCCGAGAACGCGCAGGACGCGTCCGGACGGGTGCACCCGCTCGGCATCCCGGTCGCGTCCGGCTCGCTGTTCGCGTACACGATCTCGCTGTCGGTGCTGCTGCAGGTGTTCGTGCTGCCCGTCGCCGGCGCGATCGCGGACCGCTCGCCGCGCAAGAAGCAGCTGCTGGCCCTGTTCGCGTACCTCGGGTCGGGCGCCACGATCGGGCTGGTCTTCCTCACCGGCGAGCGCTACCTGCTCGGCTCGGCGCTGCTGCTGGTCGCCAACCTCGCGTTCGGTGCCAGCGTCGTGGTGTACAACTCGTTCCTGCCGCAGCTGGCCGGCCCGGACCGGCGCGACTCGGTGTCCAGCGTCGGCTGGGCGCTCGGGTACATCGGCGGCGGGCTGCTGCTGGCGGTCAACGCGGCCGCGGCGATCATCGCGGGCGAGGACGCCAAGGCCGAGGTGGCCCGGTGGAGCATCGTGTCCGGCGGCGTCTGGTGGGCCGCGTTCACCACGCTGCCGCTGCTGCGGCTGCGCAACCGGCCGCCGGTCGAGGGTGCGGCCCGCGGCCACCTGCTCACCGACGGCTTCCGCCAGCTCGGCCACACCCTGCGCGGGCTGCGGGCGTACCCGTTGACCCTGTTCTTCCTGGTCGCGTTCCTGGTCTACAACGACGGCATCCAGACGGTGATCACCATGGCCGCGGTGTACGCCGACAAGTACCTCCAGCTGGACCAGTCGGTGCAGATCGAGACGATCCTGCTGGTGCAGTTCCTGGCTTTCGGCGGTGCGCTGCTGCTGGGCGCGGTCGCCAAGCGGATCGGTGCGTGGAAGACGGTGCTGACCAGCCTGGTGCTGTGGACGGTGGTCCTGGCCATCGCCTACTTCCTGCCGGTCGGCAAGGCACTGCCCTTCGTGCTGCTCGGCGCGCTGCTCGGCATCGTGCTGGGCGGCAGCCAGGCGCTGAGCCGGTCGCTGTTCAGCCAGCTGATCCCGACCGGCAAGGAGGGCGAGTACTTCGGCCTCTACGAGATCTCCGACAAGGGCACGAGCTGGCTGGGGCCGCTGCTGTTCGGGCTGGCGTACCAGCAGACCGGGTCGTACCAGTTCGCGATCATCTCGCTGGTGGCGTTCTTCGTGATTGGTTTCGTCGCGCTGCTCGCGGTGCCGATCCGGCGGGCGGTCGTCGCAGCCGGTAACACTCCGCCGCACGTCCTCTAGGCTTTCCCGACGGTATGTGACATCCAGAGTTACCCGGCGTGGTTTCCGCGCTATGTGCGCAGTTAAAGCCCCTAGTACCCCTGGCCTGTTGACATTGCGTGTCGGTAACCTTCGATGGATTCCCGGGGGCCTCCCGGGATCGGTCAAGCGAACCAGGCGTCTGGCGGGACGTGATGACCGGGCTCCGCATCTCGGTGGCGGTACACGCCAACCGGCGCTTGATCGGGGAGGCAGTCGCTGGCTATCTCTCCGGCAGGCCGGAGTTCGTCGTGGTCGGGCACACCGTGGAGTGGCCCGATCTCGTTGCGCTGTGCGGTCTGGGCCCGCCCGATGCGATCGTGGTCGACGTCGAGGACGGCGGCGACACCATCGACTGGCTGCGCAAGCTGCGTAGCCTGTTTCCGGTCGCCCGGATCCTGCTGACCTACGACACTTTCTCGGCCGCCGACACCTCGGCCATGTTCGACCTCGGCATCACCTCGCTCATCCCGTACGCCCGCGGCCTGGCGGCGCTGATGCTGCCGCTGCGCCGCATCCCCGCGCAGCTACGGCCGGCGAACGGCGGTGGGCGGCTCACCGACCGGGAGCGCGAGATCCTCGTGCTGATGAGCTCCGGGCACAGCGTCGCGGAGATGGCCGCGATGCTCGACATCAGCCCGCGCACCGTGGAGAGCCACAAGCGGCGCATCTACGCCAAGCTCGATGCGACCAGCCAGGCGCGTGCGGTGGCCCGGGCCGCGGCGCTCGGCGTACTCGACCGGCGGCCGGCCCGCGACATCCGGCCGGACGGCGAGCAGGTGTACGTCGCGGTGTGCGGGCCGCCCGGCTGCCTCGTCGAGGATGTCGTGCGGGCGCTCACCGGCCACG
>JAEHDK010000134.1 GCA_016880465.1 Micromonosporaceae bacterium | reverse complement strand
TTGCCGCGTCGGTGGAGCCGAGATTTGCTCGAGGCGCGCCCGTAGTGCGCGGCCTGGACGCGCAGGGCACACAATTCAGCGATCCGGACAGCGACGGGCTGGACCAGGCGTTCGAAGCCGCGGTGGCGGACGCATTCACCCCGTACTATCACGTGTCATCGGGTGAAAAGCCATACACCGGCTTCGCAACGTTCTACGACTGGCCGCCGCAGACCGTTGCGCAGGTATTCGGACCGGTGCCGCCGATCAGCCACTTCCGGGTCCAGCCGCTCGGCTTCGGCACCGACTCTGCGGGTACGCCGGTCAGCATCCTCCGCATCGACTACCTGACGCTGTGGAACCGGGACGACGGCTTCGACACGTTCGGCGTCTGCGGCGCCGCCATCGGTCTGGTCGAGAGCCTCGCCGGCATCGGCTTCGTCACCGAAGGCCACGATCTGGACAACGAGCGCTCGGCCGCGCTCGTCGCCGCCCCCATCCCACCCTCGGGCGGCTACAACCTGGACCCGGCCAGCTACGGCATCTACAGCTACTACACCGCCGCGCACGAGGGTTTCTTCGGTGGCGACAACAGCACGTACTACGACTTCAACCCACCGGTACCGGCCGGCATGCACATCGAACTCGGCCTGGCCCGCTCGAAGCACTCCACCTATACCTTCAACCCAGACTGGCACCCGGTGATCTGGCCGGAGATCATGGCCATGGTCTACTTCACCATCGACTCGCTCTACTACGACTACATCATCGACTACTACACATACCTGACCTTCCTCTACCTGGCCGACGAGGCGTTCTTCGCCTGCCTGGTGGAGCACTTCAACGAACAGGGCGGGTTCTACGCGGGTACCCGCATCGATGTCGGCGAGCCGAACTCTCCGATCAACGGCGCGGGGTTCATCCTGGACACCCAGTCCGGCATCCGCGAGAAACTGACCGTCCCTCTGTGGTGGTAACACCGACACCCCGCGGTCAGCTCTGCGGGTGTAGCTGATCGCCAAGCTCCTTGACCGGCGGCTGGGTTTGGTATGGCGCCGCGTCGGAGACCAGTTCGCGGAGCCGCATCCGCGGTAGGTACGAGTCGTGGATGCGCTCCGCGAACGCATGGTGAGCGTCGCCGAAGGCCCGGCCAGTATCGCCGGCGACGAGCCTGCCCGATCTGTCTTACGTCGACGCAACGGTGCCCGCGTTGGTCGTTCGCCCGATACACTGTGCGCGGCCATCGTCGACCGCCTCGACTCATATACGAGTTGGTTTCGGACACGCAGGCATCGCACAAGCGATGCGGGCCTGGGCACGCCGGCACGGCTGAGGTAGGCCGGCACGAACCCACGTTGAGGCGTCGTCTACCGGCTCACTCGATCACGTGGATGTTGTGGCGGGCACACATCTCCTTCAGCACGTCCGGCCACACCGTCACGCTCACCTCTCCGAGGTGCGCCTTTCGCAGCAGCAGCATCTGGGTGCGGGACTGGCCGATGCCGCCGCCGATCGACAGGGGCAGCGTGCCGTCGACGATTCCCTGATGGTACGGCAGCTGCAGCCAGTCGAGCTGGCCGGTGAGCTCCAACTGCCGGCGCAGTGTCGACGCGTCGACGCGGATGCCCATCGAGCTGAGCTCGTGGCGGCGCCGAGTCACCGGGTTCCACACCAGGATGTCGCCGTTGAGGCCGTGGGTGGGCCGGCCGTTCGGAGACGCCGTCGGCGTGACCCAGTCGTCGTAGTCGGCGGCGCGCATCTCGTGCGGGTAGCCGTCGTCGAGGGTCCAGCCGATGCCGATGATGAAGATCGCCGGGATCTCCTGGAGAATCCGGGTCTCGCGCTGCTTGCGGGGCAGGTCGGGGTAGCGGGCGAGCAGGTCCTCGGCGTGGATGAAGGTGATCTCCTCGGGCAGGTTCGGGTGGCGGTCGTCCTCGAGTTGCGGGAAGAGCCGTTGGACGTGCGTCTCGGCGCCGCGCAGCACGGACCAGATCCGGCGGACGGTGTTCTTCAGGTAGTCGAGGTTGCGCTGGTCGGCGGTAATCGCACCCTCCCAGTCCCACTGGTCGACATAGGCGCTGTGGTCGTGGTCGAGGAAGTAGTCCTTGCGGACCGCGCGCATGTCGGTGCAAAGGCCTTCCCCCGGAGCCATGCCGAACTGCCGCAGCGCCAGCCGCTTCCACTTCGTGGCAGCCTGCACGACCTGAGCGTCGACGGGGTGCACGCCGTTGTCGTTGGTGATCTGGAACTGCACCGGCGTGCGGGAGCCGTCCCTGTCGAGCATGTCGTTGACGCCCGACTCCGCGCCAACAATGAGCGGCACCTGGACCATCTCCAGGTTGAGCTGTTCGCACAGGCCATCCTCGATGTACCGCTTGACTGCGAAGATCGCCTGCTGGGTCTCCCGCGGGCTCAGGTGTGATTGGTAGTCGTCCGGCAGCACCCGGTCCAACTCGTCGTAGCTGCCGATTCCCGGCCCCGCGAGGTCGGCTCGCTTGGCGTCGATGACGTCCGTCATCGCCCTCTCCCTTCCGGTCGTGCAGAACCCGCGAACCAGTCCGGTTTCGCTGCGCCAAGTGTGTTGTGGGGGCCGGTCAGGTGGTCAGTGCCAATGGTCTGGTGCGGCATGCCGGATGGCCCTTCGTGTGGCCGAGCTTCGCGCACGGTGGCATCCATAGCCACGGCCTCGGCCACCATGTTCCCGACGCCGCCGGGCAGGTTGAAGACGCCGGGGCGCGCCTGCGCACAGCCTTCCGCTGGAAGGCCGACGACCTCGAAGTCGAGGTGCATCCTCATCTGCCGTGCGCCGCGGGCGGCCGGCCAGACCGCACGCACATAGTCCGGTGAAGTTTGAAACGCCAGTGAGCCGCACCGATCGGCCATGACGTCCCGCCCTCCCGGCCTGATCTGCCGCGACGAGGGCGCTGGCGAGGCGGAGCGGCAGCCTAGCGCTCACCGCACCGCAGCTCTGCTGGATGCCGATGGTGATCAGCGTCTCGGCTTGTGCCGCGTGGTGAATGCGTACAGGTTCTACCGCCGCGGCTCATCAGAGGATCGGGGTCACCCGGTAGGAGGCCAGGGTACGCAGGTAGTTCGCCCGCTCAAAGCCAGTCGGATCGGCTGCCGCAAGGTGGCTCACGCTCCCCCGCAACTGCCCGACGGAGGCGTAGTCGCGCTCGACCAGCCAGGCGACCAGCTCTGCCTCGACGCGCGCGAGGTGTGCCGGCCCGTGCCGAAGCAGCGCAGAGGTCATCATCACCACGTCGGCGCCCACCAGCAGCGCCTTGGCCGCATCGCGGCCCGAGTGCACGCCGGTGGTCGCGGCCAGCGACGTTTGGGGCAACTGCGGACGTAGGATGGCCAGCCAGCGTAGCGGCAGCCGTAGCTCGCGCGGGTCGGACAGCTCCACCTTGGGCAGCACATCGAGGGTGTCGAGGTCGATGTCGGGTTGGTAGAACCGGTTGAACAGCACCAAGCCGTCCGCGCCCGCCTCCACCACCCGACGCGCGAAGTGTGCGGTCGCCGACAGGAAGGGGCTGAGCTTCACCGCCAGCGGTACGTCGACCGCGCCACGCACGAGCCGGACCACCTCGAGGTAACCGGACTCGACGGCGGCACCGCTCCGCCACGGGTTGGCGGCGACGGAGTAGAGGTTGACCTCGATGGCGTCCGCTCCGGCGTCGACCATGAGCTGGGCATACTGCACCCAACCGCCGGGAGTGATCCCGTTGATGCTGGCGATGACCGGGATCTTCAGGAGGTCCTTGGCCGCCGCGGCCAGTTTGACGTGCTTGTACGGGCCCATGCCGGCGTACTCCATCGGCGGGAAGAAGTCGCCGGCCTCGGGAAAGGAGTCGGCGCCCAGCTCCAGCCGCTCGTGCAGTCGCATCGACTCGTCTTCGACCTCCTCTTCGAACAGCGACGGAAGCACGACCGCGGCGGCGCCGGCCTGCTCCAGCGCCAGCAGGCTGTCGAGGCGGCCGGTGAGCGGCGACGCCGAGGCGATCAGCGGGGAGCGCAGGCGCAGCCCTAGGTAGGTGGTTTCCAGGTCGGTCATGGCAGGTCCTCGCTTGCCTCGAAGTCGGCCACCGGCACCTCGACGCCGCCGGAGTCCGTCGGTACGGAACGCTCCACGCTGGCGAGCTGCTCGTAGTAGTGCCAGCGCTCGTCAACGTCGGCCTGCGCCAGCGCGAACAGGTGCCGCGCCCGTTCGGGATCGGACCGGGCGAGCATGGCGAACCGGGTCTCGGTGAGCGCGAAGTCGGCTAGCCGAAGCGTCGGCCGTTTCGAGTCGAGCTGGAACGGGAGGGCGCCCTGCGCCGGGCTCGGGTGATACCGGTAGAGCGGCCAGTACCCGCTGGCGACCGCGAATTTCTGGTGGCTCATCGAGGTAGCCATCTCGATACCGTGCGCGATACACGTGCTGTAGGCGACCACGAGGGATGGCCCGGTCCACGCCTCGGCCTCCATCAGCGTCCGCACGGTCTGCATCTCGTTCGCGCCGAGCGCGATCTGGGCGACGTACACATCACCGTAGGCCCGCGCGATCGCGCCCAGGTCCTTCTTCGGGGTCGCCTTACCCGACGAGGCGAACTTCGCCGCCGCGCCGCGGGGCGTGGCCTTGGACGCCTGGCCACCGGTGTTGGAGTACACCTCGGTGTCGAGGACCAGCACGTTGACGTTGCGGCTGGAGCCGAGGACGTGGTCAAGGCCCCCGAAGCCGATGTCGTACGCCCAGCCGTCGCCGCCGACGATCCAGAAGCTCTTGGCCACCAGCTCATCGGCGAGACCGATCAGGCGGCGCGGTGCCGCCCCCTCGATGGCGCTGAGCCGATCCTTCAGCACGGCCACCCGGTCGCGCTGCGCGGCTACGCCCGCCTCGCCGGACTGGTCGGCGTCGAGGAGCGCGGCCGCCAGGTCGGCGCCGACCGCAGGTGCGAGCTGGGCCAGCAGGCGCCGCGCCTCGGCAAGGTGCTGCTCGTAGCCCAGCCGCAGCCCGAGGCCGAACTCCGCGTTGTCCTCGAACAGCGAGTTGGCCCACGCCGGGCC
>JAEHDK010000133.1 GCA_016880465.1 Micromonosporaceae bacterium | reverse complement strand
TGACCCCCAGTAGTCAGGTGGGTCAGCGGCATGCTCAACACTGTTTGCCCAGATCGCGTCAAGCATAAAGTGGCCGAGTAAAGGAGTCGTCGCTCCGATGCGCCGAGTCGCTCCGCTCGCTAACCCGAGGCCCTTTCAATGACTGCGGGCAACCACCTTGATCTGGGCGCGATGTCCTTCGCCGGCAAGCTTCTGGTCACAGGTGTACAGCGGTACCGCCAACGCTTCCGCCAGCGCCAGGTAGTAGGCGTCGTACGTGGTGTAGTTGTGCCGGAGCTCCCACATCCGCTCCGCTAGCGGTTGGACCTCATAGCGGGCGACCGTCAACGCCAGGTAGTCGACGTGGGCCTGCTCCGCGGCGGCGGACTTCAGCTTTCCACTTAAGGTCAGCCCACGCAGAACCGACAACACCTCGACGTCCAAGAGGTGAGGCGCATGCACATCACCCTGAAGGGCATCGAGCAACTCGTCCTCAGCGCTGCGACCAACCAGCGCCTCGATCATCGCTGAGGCGTCGATGACCATCACCGTCGGCTGTCCCGAACCGCCTCGACGATGTCATCGGTCGACGGCCCCGCGGACCGATCCCTAGCCTTCAACCTTGCAACAATTTCCGCGTTCGTGGGACGCGCGGCGAGCTTGGCCAACTCGCCCGCCACATAGGCCGACAGCGACATACCCGCTGCCGCCGCGCGCTCTTTGAGCGTCTCGGCAACCTCGTCGGCAACCTCCCGGATGTACAGCGTAGTCACCCACCTATGCTAGCACACTGCAAGCAACGAAGACATCCGGCGACCCCGCCCATGACGCCCCGCCGCGTAGCTTGGATAGGACAGGGGCTCTAGGCATCGGGTTGGATGTCGCTGCAGGCCGACCGGTTGGTAGCCATCTCCAGCCTTGAGGCAATGCCGTTGAGGTCAGCCATCGCCTCCGAGGATCTCACCAGGTCGCGCAGTCACTCCAGGTCGGCGCGCATGCGAACTCGGCGGGCCTGGGCGTGGTCGGGGGTGGAGACATAGGCGACACCGACGTCGAGCTGTTCGATGTCCTGGCTGAGATCCTGGTCGCCACGGCCGCGCAGGAACCCGGCGACCGTCTTCGACGCGGGAAAGTTGGTTCGGAACACGATCTTCGTGCCGGCGTTGCCGAGCACGTCGCGGTGGAAGTCGGACATGCCTTGGCTGGCCATGACGACCGCGATGCCGTACTTGCGGCCCTCCTTCATCAGCTTCGGTAGCGTGACATCCTTGGCGAGCCGGTGGGCCTCATCGAGTACGACGGCGACCTTCATCGAGCCGTCCTGTTTCCAGTCGAACATGTCTCGGTAGAGCTTGCGCAGCAGGAACGCGCTCGCGGCGATCTGGACCCGTTCCAGGCCGAGGTGGCTCACGTCGACGACGGCGCCCGGTCCGGCGGTCGGGTCGAACGTGGCGCCGGGTACTGGTTCGAACAGCCCGAAGTCGGTGAGCGGCCGGATCCGGTCGCGCGCGTTGCGGCCCCGAGCACCTTCCTCAGCGGCGGTCACTGCGTCGGCGAACTCCGCCATCGTCGGTGTCCGCATGCCGTCCCCCATCGCGGTCTGGTACGCGGCCTGGATGCCGCGGTACACGTTGCTGCGTTGGATCTCGCCGAGCCCGCAGACGTACGCCACGATCTCGGCGGTCTCCCAGGCGCTCTGGTTGATCAGCC
This sequence comes from Micromonosporaceae bacterium, assembly GCA_016880465.1. Lineage (GTDB taxonomy): Bacteria > Actinomycetota > Actinomycetes > Mycobacteriales > Micromonosporaceae > EFPC-2. The sequence goes on along the minus strand of JAEHDK010000133.1, from coordinate 20,154 downwards.
GTTCCTGGGTGACCGGCTCGAACGGGCTGAACGGTAGCCCGGCCGAGGCGTCGACGACGGCGGCGCCGGCCGGTGCCCGGGCGGCCAGGTCTCCGTGGAAGTCCAGCACCAGTGACGGCAGGCCCTGCGCGGCGAACTGGCGGATCAGGCTGCGGGTGGTTACTGACTTGCCTTGGCCGGGGATGCCGAGGATGAACGCGTGCGGGCTGCCCCGGGTGCTCAGTTCCCAGCTGACCTCCGCGCCGCCTTGGTCGAGTCCGAGCCTGACGAGGACCGCCCCACGGTTCGCCGTTGCGGGCGGGCGGATGGCGGCCGGCGGCACCTCGGCGGGTGCGGCGACGACCGGCGTCGGCGTGCGCGGCGGTGGCGGCGCGACCTGAGCCGGGGTGGCCTCGGCGGCGCGGTGCCTGCCTCGGTGGGGCTCGGCGGCCGATCCGGAGTCCTGCCGCCGCGCGAGGGTGGTGAGGCCGACGTTGCCGAGGTCGGCCACGGTCAGGACGACGATCGGCACGTCCCGGTGGCGGGGTTTGAATCCCTCGGCGCCCTCGAGGCTCACCACGTATCCACGCATGGTGATCTCCGGCTGCTCACCCTGCTCGCACACGCGGTCGATGTTGCGGTGCAGGTCGTCGACCTTGTCCGGGTTCACTAGCTGGTATGCGACCGAGCGGCGGGCGTAGTAATGCAGCAGCCCGGCGAGCCGAGCCCGTTGCAGATCGCCGTCCACCCGGGTGGTGTCGTCCGCGAAGAAGCGCCGGATCAGCAGGTCGCGGGTGTCCACGAGCTGGTCGACGATCCGGTCGGCCAGGGTCGCCGGCAGTGCCGCCTCCCGCCGGGACTTGACCTCCACGCATTCGATTTTGAAGCTGCGCTGGGTGATGCGGACGAGCAGCAGGTCACAGCGGCGGCCTGGGGTGTCGTCGCGGCGCTGCTGGGCTCCGAACAACTCGGGGTGTACATCGACCGGGATGATGATGCGGTCTTCGAGCTCGTTGCGGCGCTCCAGATGCAGCATCAGCGCGGCGAGGCTGACCGCCTCGGTGGCGAGGGTGGTGTTGGCCAGCAGCCGCAGCGCGAGCCGGCCGGACACCAGTAGTAGGTGTTGCAGGATCGTCGGGGTGGAGTAGTCGTCGGGTTCGATGCCGATGCGTTGCATCGCCTCGCGCAGCACGTTCTGCACCTCGCCGCGGTGCGCGGTACTGACCGTGACCTGCGGGCCGTAGCCGTCGAGGAAGTCCGGTGCATAGTCCAGCAGGTAGTTGTGCTCGCCGACGCCGACCTCGGTCGGGTCCTCGTAGAGCTGGTGGCCGAGATAGCCGTCGAGGGTGATCACCCAGTCGGCGCGAGCGTGCGCGGTGTCCAGCATCCGCAGCCCGTCGCGCTCGAGCCGCAGCGACAGCACCGGTGGACGCCGCATGTCGAGGTGCGCGGCGACGGCCAGCTGGTGCGCCCGGTGCGCATCGACCACGTCCGACGCGGGTGCGCCGCCGCGGGCGCGCAACACCGGCTGGGCGCGCCATTCGTACGCGTCGCGTTCCAGGTAGCGGCTGGTGAGCAGCGGAGTGAGCAGGTCGTGGAAGGCCGTGGTGCGCGGACTGCGGATGTCGTCGGCGGTCTCGGCCAGCGCGCTGCCGGCCGGATCCTGGACGATCGCGACGTGGTAGCCATACCGGTCGCCGGCCAGCTCGGCGACCGGCCGGGTGGCCAGGCTGAGCGGCGGCACCAGGTAGTTGCTGGCACCGGCCAACTGGTGGCTGGTCGCGAGGACCTGCAGTTCGCGCAGCTCGGGCACCGGGTCGGTGAACGACGACGTGTCGGTGTAGGCGACCAGTTCGAGGCGGGGTGGCGCGGCCGGCGGGGTCTCGCCGTCCTGGTGGTCGTCGGCCTGGTGGAACAGGCCGTCCAGGGCGCGCCGGGCCACCATGCCGGAGCCGGGATTGACGGCCATGACGCGCAGCGCGTCGGTGCCCGGGTGGCCGTTGCGGTATGCCTCGACCCGCTGCCCAATCAGCGCGGCGGCGGACCGCAGGGCGCTGTTGTCCCGGGCGATGCCGAGCACAGCGCACAGCACGTCCAGCGCGGCCTCGGGTTCGCGTACGCCGACCGGCAGGTACACGGCGGCGCCGTGGGTGAGCTCCTCGGCGTGCAGGAATGGCGTGCCGTCCCCGCCCACGACGATGAAGGGCAGGTTGTCCGGTGACACCAGCGCGACCAGGGGCAGGTCGACGGCAGCGGCGCGGCGACTGGCCGCAACGCCCCCGCCGACCAGTTGCGCGGCCCACCCGCGCAGGACCGCGTCGTGGCTCGCCAACCACATCAGGCGCAGCGGGTGCAGCGGCAACAGCACCACCCCGTCGACGTCGGCGGTGGCCGTGCGGACCCGGACCGACACGGTGTCGACGGTGAGCAGGGCGTGCCGGGTCTCCGGTTCGGCGTTGTCCAGGGCCCGCCGGTACGTCTGCAGCAGCGCGGTCGCCTGGGCGCGCAGCTCGTCGTCCCACAGCACGGCCTCCGGGACGTCCCGGGGCGTGCGTGCGGCGAGCGCGGCGAGCATCCGGCGCCGATGTTTCAGGAATGCCGGCGGCAATGGCCAGGTGACCGGGTCGGCTTGGGCCGCCTCGACCTGTTCGCCGAGGTGGGTGCGGATCTGGAACGCGTGGGCGGCCGGCTCGGCGAGCATCCGGCGTTGCAGTCCGACGAGCACTCGGGAGATGCGCATCATCGACGTCTCGCGCCGACCGATCCGGACGCTGAACACCTGCCCGGGCAGGTCCCAGGTCGGCCCTTCCTCGGCGAGGTTGGTGGCGCCCTTGGTGGCGGCGCGCAGCACGAGTTCGGGCAGCGAGCCGCCGCTGATCCGGCGGCTTCCGCGCTCCGGCACCTGGTCTTGCAGCATGACTACGAATGGGTCGCTCTCGGCCTCGGCCGGCCGGCCGTCGGCGAGCAGCAGCGCGTTGCCGTCGGCGTCCTGGGCGCTCAGCCGGGCGACGAACAGGAAACCGACCTCGAGGTCGTCCTCGTCGACGGCGACCTTGAGCGTGGCGCTGCGGTTGCTCGAAGGAACCTTCTTCGTCGCCACCGGCGTCGTGTCCGGGGCACGCAGATCTTCCGGCGGCAGGATGTCGACCCGCCACGAGCCGACCGCAGCGTGGACGGGGTCGGTGCGCCAATGCACCACGAGTGTGCCCGGCTGATCTTCCGACACGTCGCAGTACAGCTGACCGTCGGCGTCGCTGCGTAGCTTGCACCGCGGGTCGACGCCACCGCCGTCGCGCTTGAACGACTGCAGTGACATGTCGTGTAGCTCGGCCTTCTGGGGTTCGGCGATCGGCCAGCACTCGAAGGTCAGCGTGCCGCCGTACCGTTCGCCAAGTGTCCGCGTCCAGCCGGTGGCGTTGGGCAGTACGCCCGCCTCGCTGGTGAGGAAGGCGAGCAGCAGCTGCCTGGTCGGGGAGACGTCGCTGTCGCGCAGACCGGCCGCGTACAGGCGATCGGTGACCAGCGATGCCGCCCGTACCGGCCGGACGAGGGCGTTGACAGCCCTGGCGTTGGCGGTCAGCCGCAGCTGAACGTCCTCGGAGCCAGCGTGGTCGGGGACCAGGCCGACCCGCCAGAGCTGTCGGCCGAATCCGGACCAGGTCGGGTCGTCTTGCAGCGCATCGAGGAACCTGGCCCACTCCTCCAGGCTCCGGCCGCGGCCCAGGATGCGCTTGAGCTCGCGGACGGCGGGGCGTACCAGGCCGAGCTTCTGCCGGTGCTCGAGCAGGTCGGCGACGCGGGACAGCAGCCCGACCAGCGGCACCGGTTCGAATGAATTGTCCAGGGAGCTCGCCGCGCGGCTTGCACCGGCCGGTACCAGCAGTACCAGCGGCCGGCGTTTGCGGTTACGAAGCTCGACGGCCCGGTCGACGGCGATCTGAAACGGCCCCCGCGGCGCACGGGACGCGAGTACGTGGACATCGAAGGCGACCCTGCCAGGCTCGCTCAGCCGCTCCGCGATGGCCTCGGCGTCGGCGGGAGCCAGGTCGTCGACGCGGACGCAGTGACCAGGGTCGACGTTGCTGAGTCGTCTGCGCAGCCCGTCCGCGACGGCCCGGACGAGTCGCGGCGGTAGCGCGTCGGTCATGCCGTGACCTCCAGGGGGTGCCGGACGTACTGCGCGGAGAAGTCGTCGCTGAGCCCGTCGAAGCAGCCGAGCAGCTGCAGCCGTCGCTTGAACGCCTCCACGTTGTTCGCCGCGGCGGCGCGGGTGTCGGCGGTGTCGTAGGCGACCGGGGGCCGGGCGATCAAGATGCCGAACCGGCGGTGGAAGTCGGCGAGCAGGTCCGCGATCGGCATCTCGGATCGGTATCCGCGGTGGCCGTCAGGCTCGGTGAAGCTCAGCAGCAGCAGGGCGAGGAGCAGGTCGTCCGACGGCGCGTAGCGCCACGACCGGCGGGAGCCGCGGTCGCCGGCGATTAACCCATAAGGCTTCTGCGCGCCGCCGGTGGCCCAGAACCACGCCGTCTGGTTCTTGACACCCGTCGCGCCCAGTTCCTCGGTGAGCAGGGCGGACAGCTGCGCGAGCGGTGATTTGACATGGCGGCGCACGGCGTCGACGCGGGCCACCGACGCGTCGTTCTCGGCGAGTGCCGCGGTGTCCCGCACGATCGTGTTGACCTGGAACGCCGGACCGGCTTGCAGCAATGGGTCGTCGCGTCGGGCCACCAGCGCCGTCAACGCCTCGGCGAACGACAGGTCACGGATCGCCGGCCCGTCCGGGTGCACCGCGAGGGAGTCGTGCAGGGCGCGCAACGTGATCCGGTCGGACAGGAAGGCACGCATCACGTCGAGGTCGCGCTGCGCACACAGGCGTGCCAGCTCCTCGGACGGGGACGCGGCGGACCGGGTGAAGTCACAGTAGATCTCCAGCGGGTTGTCGCCGTCACCGCGCATGTCCGCCGTCGGCTCACCGCGCTCCAACAGATGCCGCACCGACGTGGCGATCCGCAGCGGCAGCTCGAACAGGTGCAACGAAAGCACCGCGGCGAACCGGTCGATGAATCCAGCCGCGGGTAGCCGTCCACCGTAGACGGTGAGGCAGTCGAGCAGGTCCATGCCGAACTGCCGGGTGGCGGCGGGAACCGGGCCGTCACCCATGGAGCGGGCCGGCGTCTTGCCGACTGGGTTCGGGAACGTCTCCAGGAAGTACAGCGACAGCAACGCGTTGATGTCGATGTCCGGCGTGCCGTCGTACTGCGCCGGCCCTTGCCCGTTCTGCTCGATCCGTACGCCCCGGCCAACCGCGGCGGTGAACAGCTCGCGCAGCCGGAACAGAGGCCGGTCGACGCCACGCCGGGCGAGCTCGTCGACCATGACCTTGTAGGCGAGCCGTTCGGCGCGGCGGTGCCGGGTGCGGGTCTTGGGCAGTCCGGCCCGGTAGCTCGCCAAGGTGAGCGGCAACACGTGGTCCATCTGGACCTCGGCGTGGCCGCGGCCCTTGCCGCCGATCCGGATCACCGATGAGCGCAGCCAGCCGTCGAGGAACTCGCGGCCGCGTTCGTCGCCAAATCCGACCATTCGCTCGTCGCCGGCGAGGGCGTTGAGGTACGAGAGGTAGGCGTCCGGATCGGTCTTGGACGGCGCGGCCACGCCGAGCCGCACCACCAGCTCCCACAGGTGCGGCAGCAGCCGGTCGACGTCGACGTCGTTCAGCTCGACCAGGGTCAGCTCGGGAAATGCCAGGCTGCGCAGGTCTTTGGGGACGACGATGGTCACCGGCTCACCTCCAGCACGATGCGCGCGCCGTCGATGTGCGCCCGAGCGGGGCGCCCGGCCGGGTCGACGATCCGCACGGCGTCGGACGGGCTGCTGCGCAGCCGGGACGAGAAGTTCTCGATCTCCTGTTGGATGGTGCGGGCCGCGTTGTCGCCGATCAGTTCACCATCGGCGAGCCGCAGCACCAGTTCGGCGGTGTCCAGGGTGAGAGACAGCCGGGCGTCCGGATGGCGCAGCACCAGGGTGTCGGGGCGGGTCTCAACATAGGGCGACGTACGCACCGGTACCGTCAACTCGAAATCGGCCGCCGGGATCTCCTTGATGACCGCCCAACCACCGCCGGCCTGCCGGTCGCTGAGGGCCAGGGCGTCGCCGTGGTAGCCAGGCGCGCCGAGCATCCGGCTCAGCCCGAGCAACACCCGCGGCAGGTACTGGCCGCGCAGCTGGCCCGGTGGTGCGCCGAGGGCCGCGTTGAACTCGTCGAAGTAACGGTAGGCGCGCACCGACCGGCGGCTCGCGCCCTCCGGCGACCACAGCCCGAAGTACAGCTGGCGCTGTACCCGGATCCGGTCGGCCGCGCTGAACGCGGCCGGATGCGCGGCGATTGCCCAGTCGGCCCGGGCTGCCCGCTCGACCTCGGGCGCCAGCGCCGCCCCAGGGTCGAGGATGCTCCACTCCTGCACTAGGTTGTCGGCGCTGCTCGGGTCGAACGCGAGGTCCTCCGTGCGGGTGCCGACACCGCGCCGCAGGTCCATCTGCGCCTCGCGGGCCACGTGCACGTCCTCGCAGCCGCAGTCGCCGGTGATCAGCCATGCAAGAGCGCTGCGCACGTCACGGAAGGTGGCCCGCCGCTGCCGGCGCAGATGGGAGATGGCGAGCAGCTCGTCGACCGCGTCCATGCCGCCGTCGCGCAGATGCTCGGCATTCGCGGTCATCGGGCAGACGGTTCGGGAGACACACCCGTCGCACACGCTCCACCGCTGCGGCGCCACGAACAGGTCCAGGATTTGCCCGGCGAGGCTCGGCCCGTCCGGGCGGGGCGCGAGCGTGCGGCGTTTCAAGTCAACCAGGACCACCCCCGCGTCGCCGGCCGGGTCGCCGTCGAGCTGCCGACGGATCTCCGCGTGCTCGGTCGGGTAGTCGTCGCCGTGTTCGGTAAGGAACTGCAGTAGCCGACCGTCGTTGATGGCCAGGAGCACGGTACGGCGGGCCGGGTCCTCGCCCGGTGCAGGGGTCATCGCGTGGCGCATCAGGTCGTCCGACGACAACCCGGCGTGCGCCTCGCTGGCGTCGTAGACGGCAACGTACGTGTGGCCGCGCAACTCACGCCGCCAGCCGGCCTCGTCGGCGCTCAGCGTCCGGGCGCCCATGCGCTCCAGCGCCTCGCCGACCTTGACCAGGAACGACGTCTTGCCATCCCCGGGGTTGCCGGTCAGCAGCACGAGACGCAGGTCCCCGCGCAGGATCGCCGGGAGCAGCTTCACGTCCAGCATCGTCGACACGTATGTGGTCTGGGCGAACTCGTCCTCCAGGCCCCGGTTACCGGCGTTGCCGACGCTGCTGCCTCGGTAGAGCTGGCGCAGCGCCCGCACGGTGTCGTTGACGCGCGCCTCACCGTCGGGTGGTGGGAGTTTGTCGAGCAGTCGCAGCTTCTGGGCGAACGCCGCCGCGTCCGCCGGGCGCCGGGCCGGGTCGGCCTCCGCGGCCTCGAACAGCACGTCCAGGAGGCCCGCGCCGAACGCGCCCCACAGCTGCCGCTCGTCGGCGGTCGGCGCGATCAGCTCGGTGCGCCGGTCCGCGCCGCTTGCCGGGTCGCCCGCGTACGGGTACCGGCCGAGCATCAGCCAGATCATCGTCACCGCGAGGCCGTAGAGGTCGCCCTGCGCGGTCGCGCCACGGCCGGCCGGCACCTCGGGCGCGGTGAACGGCGGCGTGCCCACCACGCTCACCGCCGACGGCGCCGTCGACAGGCCGAAGTCGATCAGCTTCGCCCGGTCGCCGGGCATCACGATGATGTTGCGTGGGGTGACGTCGCGGTGCACCAGGTCGATCTCGTGGATATGACGGAGCCCGTCGAGCACGTCGAGGGCGATCGTGCGGCACTGGTCGGCGGTTGGCCGGTCGGTGCTGAAGTACTCGTGGAGGTTGCTGCCTTCGACGTACTCCAGCACCAGGTAGCCGGGTGGCGGGGTCCAGACGGCGTCGTAGACCTTGGCGCACTGCGGGTGCCGGATCCGGTCGGCGACCGCGAACTCGGCCTTTGCGTCGGCACCGACGTCGGACAGGAAACACTTGATGACCCGTCGCTCGCTGAGGTTGCCGTCCCGGGCGAGCCAAGTCTCGGCCGAGCCGCCCCGGCCGAGTCGCTGCAGGATCTCGTATCGGCCGGCGAGGACGGTGCCCACCGCGATCTCGCCGCCGCCCGTGGATCCCACGTCCACGTCCACGTCGACGGCCAAGGCCGCGGCCGCCTCCTCGGCAGTCGGGCGCTGTCCTGGGACTTCGTCCAGGCACCGGGCCAGCACCGGACCGACCACGGCCAGGCCGGCCACCCGCGCGCGGATGGGGGCGGCGTCGGGGACGGCGGGAATGTCGCCGAGCAGCCACACGCTCAACGAGAGCGCGAGGGAGTAGACGTCCGAGGCACGGGAGCTGAACCCGATCGCCTCGCGGCACTCCGGCGCGCGGTACGGGACGCTGAGGTCGGCGTCGGCGGCGGGGTTCGCCCCGACCGTGGCCGCGCCGGCGAGCCGTGCCAGATAGAAGTCGCCGAACTTCACCCGCAGGCCCCGGCCCAGGTAGATCCGCCGCGGATGCAGGCCCCGGTGCAGCAACCCCTCCCCGTGTACCTCGTGCAGCCCGGTGAACGCGTCACGAACCACGTTGACGCCGACCTCGCGCGGCAGGTGCCCGTCAACGCGCGGCGGCTCGCCGTGGAACACCGACGCCACCAAGCTGTTGCTCGGCCGGGGCGGCACCAACGGCACCACGGTCCACTGCCGTGCCTCGTGGACGAAGCTCGCCTGCACCCGCCACCCACGGTCCAGGTCGTCGAGGCGCTGCAACGCGACCCGCTCCCGCTCGACGATCGCGCGTGGATCGACATCGGGTGCCCAGCCGTACAAGGGATAGCATCTGAGCAGGACGACGCGGTCGCCGTCGCGGGCCTGGAAACATCGCACCTGGCCGATCGGGGCGAGTTCGTCGTCGATCGCGTAAGGCCCGAGGCGCTCGATCCGGTCGTCGCGCTGCTGCAGACCGAGCAGGAAGTTCAGCACCGCGGCCCGCGCGCCGGCGAGGTTGCCCCGGGTCGCCGCATCCCTGCTCCGCAGCCAGCCGGCCGCTCCATCCAGGGCGTGCAGGCCGTCGCCGTCCTGGAAGTCGGCGCCGACGGTGACCTCGACCGCCGGATTCGACAGCACCACCCCGGCGACCACCAGGTGGGCGCCCCGCGACGCCTCGATGTAGCCCGGCACCGAGGTGCGCATGCGACCAGCGAGCGCCCGGGCAAGATGGTTGACCCGGTCCAGGGGATTGCGTCGTTCGTCGCCGCCGACGCGCCAGTATTGGTCGTGGAGTTCCAGCCGCGGTCCCCAAAATTTCTCCTCGAGGACAAAAACCGCCCGGTCACCGACCACGACGAGGTCGAGGTCATCGCGACTCTCGCCGCTGAGTTTGCGGCCCGCGATCACGTACCAGCCCGGCGGCAGCTCCGCGGCGAGCCTGGTCGCGGTGCGTTCCTCACCCGGCCCCTGGAACTCGCCCATGACCTCCAGATGCGCCATCGACATCCTTAGCTCGAGATCCACCGCCAAACCCCAACCGATGCTACGACAGTTCGGCCCACCCGATTCGCTGGTCTCGTCCGACCGGTGCGGTTATCCGCGGCACACATTCAGACAGTGCCGTCGACGTATTCCCTATCACCTCAAGGACCGCCACGCCCAGTGCCGCGAAGGCAGCGCGGGTTCGTGCCGGAACGCGGGCGTGCTGAAGCTGGCGAACCTGGTCACCCCAGATTCGAGCGGCATGCTTGGCGACCTGGTCCGCCATGCTGCGATGGCTATGTCCTGCGTGAATTCGGACCAGTCGAACCTGCGACTGTACTCCTTGACACGCAATCAAGGCTGCCATCGTCTGCGCCAGACTCCGACTGCAGCGAGGTCGACGGACACACGCACCCCAGGCATCGAAGGCGCTGCGGCTACGGGAGCAGGTGTCTCCGCGCCCGGTAGGACTCCCGTGATGCCTGCATCGGGGCGGATTGCGGGCGGTACCGGACCCCGCGCCGCTCCCGCGGCTCCGGGGCCACCAGGCCGGCGTCGGTAAGCAGCGCCGAGTGTTTGGCGATGGCCTGCCGGGTGATCGGCAGCTGCGCGGCCAGGTCGGTGGCGGTCGCCGGGCCGCCGGCCGCGAGCGGGGCGAGGATGCCTCGCCGGCTCGGGTCGGCCAGGGCGGTGAAGACCTCCTCGGCAATGGCCCCGATATCGGTCGCCTCGTTGTCAGGCGACGGCGAGGTACTCAACCAGCTCTCCCAGCTGGCTGGTCCAGCCTTCGACATTGCCGCCGTACGCCTTGGTGTTGAGCTTCCCCCGAGGAACGGACACCCTGATACTGGATCTTGTGTCCAGCGGAAGGGATGTCCCGTTGGGACGTCCATCGAGGTACACCGTGACGAGCTCAAGCACGATCCCACGGTGGTGGCGACGCGGTCCTCCGTGCCCTTGGACTGCCGAACCACGATGTGGTACCGGCCGGGACAAGCTCGGTGCCCGGGTCAAAGAACGCGTATCAAAACATACGCACACAGGACAATGATGATCCCGAGGACTGCTCCGACGACCACCTGCGTGATGCCGTTGCGCAGCCCGGGGCGCCAGTCGCCCCGGACCGGTTGCGCCGGCTCGCCGGGACTCCGCAACGACCCAGGGGATGCCGGCGAGCGGGGAGCGTAGTACTCCAGAGCGGCGACTTCGCCGTCCGATACCGTGATATGCCGCTCCGCCCTACCGATCGACTCAACGCGGTCAGGCGGGGCCTTCGCGCGGCGTCGCGGGATAGCCAACGGAGCCTGCACCTCGACCCGGTGCGGGCCGGAGGCCAGGGGTAGCTGGCGCTCCGTCCACCCGTGCGCGTCGGTCTGGACACCGTCCACCAGCAGGATCGGCGCGACCTGTTCGTACAGCCGGCCGATGGCCGAGGTCGGGTACTTGAAGGTGATGTGGAGCGCGCCGCCGGGCGGCACAGGCGCATCGGACGCCGGCGTATCATCCACCTGGCTGTGATCTTGTCGTTCGGCGGTCAATGCATCAACCAATGTCAGCTTCGGTTTGAAGTGGTGGGCGGCGCCGCCTGCGACCTGCGGTTCGCCATGTCGGTATGAACAACTGGCGCGGCGTTTGTTCGCATCAAGTTGGCGGATTGCAGGGGACGCGGCGCGGGCGCTCAGTTGGTGCTGGTCGTCAGTGCCACCATCGGACCTCGCCGGCGGTGTTACCGATCAGCGGACGAGGTCGAGGTCGTCCCAGGCGTTGAGGACGACGCCGAATCCCTTCGCGCGTGCGACGCGCTCCAGGTCTGGGAACAGCGTTGACGGCCGGCCAGTCAGGGACTTGATCAGGTGGTCCGCGGTCCATGGCGCTGGTAGCGGATCGGTGTCGAGTTCCCAGCGCAGGTACTTGTTGTAGGGCCGGATTCGGCCGTAGAGCGCGAACAGCGTCCACAAGAACCATGGCGCCGCCTCGATCTCTTCCAGTTGTGCCAGATCGGGACGGCTATCGCGTCGGTTCTTCGCTGCCCGGTAGATGAAGTTGATGTAGCCGTCGAGGTATTCACGTACCCAGCTGTCGGACTCGGTCCGGGTCAGGGTTGCCTGCGCGTGTACCAGCTCCGCGATTCGGCCGCCGAGGCGGTCCAGCAGCACGCGGGCGCCGCGGTAGGAGTAGCGCTGCCAGCGGTCGGAGGTGTCGGCCAGATCCGCCAGCGAGACGATGATCGTATCCAGCTCGGGGCTTCGCGATGTGGACCATCGCCCGCCGTGCTCGCGCACGATGACGTAGACGTCGAGGTCGGAGTGTTCGCTCGCCATGCCGCGAGCGTGTGATCCGGACAGGACCAGGCCCACGACATCCGGGTCCGTTTCACCACGGGCGAGCAGCTCGGCGTATCTGGTCGTCATGTGCGGAGTATGGCCTTGTGCGCAAACACTTTTCGTTGAGCCGGCTGCTCCTGGACTGGCGGTGAGTGGGACGTGGCTCGGGTCGGCCAGGGCACGGGGTTGATGGCGGTGGCGAGATGTTTCGACGGTGCGGGCACGGGACGTAGGTATTCCGCGGTGATCCCGTGCGTGTCGATGCCGGTCGGGTGCTGGGTCGCTGCGGCTCGGAACTCGCCAGTGTCGGCGCTGGCGGTGACGGTGTCGGTGAACAGGTCCATCGGGGTGGACCAGTCGCGGACCAGGACCGGGCCGAGGTGGCGGTGGTAGAGGATGACGCGGCCGCCGCGGCGGTTGCGGGCGAACCAGGTGGCGCTGCGCCGGTTGCGGTCGATGCTCTGCTGGTTGGGCTTGGCCGCGGTGGTGCCGCTGGTGCCGCGTGGCGCGCGGTAGGTGGTCTTGGGGAGGCTGGGCGGTTGCCAGCAGTCCTGTTCGATCCAGTGCGCGATCGGGTCCTGGGCGATGCGGGGCCGGTAGTCGGATTCGCCGAGACGGCGGCCGATCTCGGTGGCGAAGCGTCGTTGCCCGTTCGGGCCGTCGGCGGCCAGGCGGCGCCAGTGCAGGGACCCGATCAGTGCGGCGACTTTCACCGCTTCCGGGTAGGTCGCGGCGAACAGCCGGGACGTGCTGAACGTGGTGTCCTCGGTGCCGGCCGGGATGAGGATGTCGGCGCGTTCGCTCCAGGCAACCCGTGCGTCGTTGGGGTGGTCCGTGTCCTGGTCCCAGCGGTGGCCGCAGATCAGGAACCCGGTGAGTACCGCGTCGTAGGTGGCGACTGGGCCGAGGCGGTGCAGCAGTGGCAGGTGCGCACGCTGTGCGGCGACGACGTCAGGCAGTTCATCGAGCGTCGGGTAGGGCAGGTCGAGCAGGTCGGGTGGGCCGATCCAGATGCGGTGGCGGGTGCAGACGTAGCGGTGGTGCGGCAGCACTTGCAGGACCGGCCCGCCGAGGTGGCGAGCGGTGCAGCGCGGGCCGCCGTGTTGCGGCTCGTGCCGGTAGGCCAGCCAGTCCGGTTCGGGCCGGCGCAGCTCGACCAGCGCGTGGGCCAGCGTCGTCTCGGGCAGCCCGGTGACCGCGGCGAGCCGCTCGCCGGCGATGAACCGGGCCGTGCCGCCGCCGGTGCGGGGCCGGCTGACCTGATGCCAGAGCTCAGCGAACGGCATGCCGTGCAGGGTGGAAAGCCGGGTCACGTAGGACACTGCGGTCTCGTGCCCAGCGGGCGCGACCGCGATCGGTAGGCGGGAGGCCATCAGGCGCGGGCCTGGGCCTTGCTGCTACGCGGCTGCCGGCGTTGCCGTGGTGGGGTGGCGGTGCGCTGGGCGGCGTAGTCGACCGGGATCGCGTCCAGCAGGTCGCGGGTGATCTGCTCGGTACCGTCCTCGATGGCCAGGATCGCGGCGCCGCGCACCAGTTGGGACAGGCTGCCGATCATGCCGCCGGTGCGGCGGTAGAGGTACTCGTCCAACGTGACCAGCGTGCCCGGGTCGTGCTTGTGTAGCCGCAGCATCGACTCCAGCGTCGAGATGAGCAGCGCCAGGCGGTGCGCTGCTCGTCGGTGCCGTAGGCGAACGGGGTGGAGCCGATGAGGGTGAACCGGCCGGCGATCTGCCGGCCCCGCACGCCGGCGAACAGCCCCTGTGCCTCGACCTCGATACCGGCGTAGACGAACGTGGCCGGCAGCCGCTCGTTATCTGGAGCCGATGAGGACCTGTCTATAACGTATACGACGAGGGCTGGACGTCCACGGGTTCGCGTCGTGGATGGGGTTACCTTCCGCTGTCCATCACGAAAGCGGGAGGTGCGATGCGGGTGCAGTGTGTGGTGATGCCGGCCTGTGGGCGTGAGTCCTGGACTGTGCTGGGTGGCGATCTGAGGCCGGTCGAGCCGGTCGAGCGGTTCCTGGCCTACTTGGCGGCGATCGAGAAGTCGCCGAACACGATCAAGGCGTATGCCCATGACCTGAAGGATTGGCTGACCTACCTCGCCGGGCGTGGGGTCGGTTGGCGGGATGCAACCCTGGAGGACATCGCGGGTTTCGTGGCGTGGCTGCGGCTTCCGCCTGAGGCGCGCGACGGCCGGGTGGCGGTGCTGCCGACGGTGGCGCATCACTGCTCGGCGTCCAGTGTGAACCGTAAGCTGGCGGCCCTGACCTCGTTCTGCGAGTTCCATGCCCGCCACGGCGTCGAACTCGCCGGGCTGCTGGTCAGGATGCACCCGGTCGGTCGTCGCGGTGGGTCGGCGACGTCGTACAAGCCGTTCCTGCACCACGTCACCAAGAACCAGCCGCAACGGCGGGCGGTCAAGCTGAAGACCAAGTCGCCTCACCCGAAAGTCCTTACCGTCAAACAGGTTCAGGCGATCCTCGATGCCTGCGATCACCTGCGGGACCGGCTGCTGTTCGCGGTGTTGCTCGACGTCGGCGTGAGGATCGGAGAGGCTCTCGGCCTGCGGCACGAGGACATGGGGATCGCCGAGGGTCAGGTCAGCGTTATCCCGCGGGACAACGACAACGGGGCCCGCGCCAAAGCCGGCCGGTCCCGGGTGATCCCGGCCAGCCCTGAGTTGATGCGCCTGTATGCGGACTATCTCAACCGCGAGTACGGGGCGCTGGACTCCGACTACGTGTTCGTCAACCTGTGGGCAGAGCCGCTGGGGCGGCCGTGGACCTACCCAGCCGTCTACGACCTGGTGCTGCGTCTGCGCGAACGCGCCGGCATCGACTTCGAGCCCCACCAATACCGCCACACGTATGCGACCTGGCTGCTGCGCCGGGGCGCCGGCATGGAGAGCGTGAAGGAACTCCTCGGACACGCCTCGATCACCACCACGATCGACACCTATGGGCACCTCACCGTCGAGGACGCTCGCCGGACGCTGGAGGCGGCGGGCTGGTTCACCGGCCGGGAGATCCAACTGTGACGGCCGTCGCGCGGGCGCCGCGCCGATCAGGGCTGCTGGAGCAGCTGATGGCCGTCGTCCGGCCGGAATTCCGCACCGAGACCTACATCCCCGATCCCGACGATCCCGTCTTCGCCGCCGACGAGTGCACGGTCGCCGATTGCGACCGCACCGCGGCGTCGATCCAGCGAGGGCTGTGCAACGCACACGCCATCCGATACCGCAAGCGCGGCCGCCCGCCGATGCAGGACTTCCTGGCCGATCCAGGCCCACCGGTGCGAGGCCGCCGGCCTCTGGCTGCCTGCGCGGTGGACGGCTGCCGCTATGGGCGCAGTGCCAGAAACGGGCTGTGCGCCAAGCACCGCGACCGATGGAACCGGGCCGGGAAACCGGACCTGGCCACCTGGCAGGCGCCTGACCTGGCCCCGAGCGACACCACGGCGGCCAGGTGCCGGCTGCCGTTTTGCAGCCTATGGGTCGCGAACCCAACGAAGCTGTTCTGCACGGGCCACGATGACCGGTGGCAACGGCACGGCCGACCCGACCCCGACCGCTTCATCGCCGACTGCGAACTCGTCGGCACCGCCCACATCGATCTGCACGACCTCACCCCGCAACTGCGGCTGGAGATCCAGTACGCGCTCTGTGGACGCTCACGTAATTCCCCCGGGGTCGGCTCACGTAATGGGACCGGTCCGGGTCAGGTCCCCTGGGCGTGGTGTAGTGGATGACCTTTCGAGTCGGTCTGGTGGAGGGATGGCTCTGCGGGCTTGCTGGTGACGGGTGTCCAGTCGTCGATGTCGTCGGGCCAGGGTGCGGGGCGGCCGCTGTCGTCCCAGAAGCCGGGTTCGGCGCCGGTGGCGAACAGGGCGGCGTTGAGCGCCTCGCGTTCGGCTCGGGTGGGGATGTCGGGATGGGGTGTCGGGTTGGTCATGCTGCGGTCTCCAGGGCATGGCAGGTCGGCGGCCGTGGTGGTGGCCGCGGGCGTTGGACCGAATCGGTGACCCTGATCCCGAGTTCTGATCGGGTCGACTATCGGGTGGCGGCTGGCGTCTTGGGGCGCTTGTTCGGCCGGTAGGAGGGGCCGTTCATGAAGACCTGGTGGCTGGTATTGATCAGTCGATCCAGCAGTGATTCGGCGACGACCGCGTTGGGGAACAGCGGATACCAGTCCTGGGGTGCGCGGTTGGCTGTGATCGCGAGTGAGTGGCCTTCGGCGACGCGTTGGGAGATCAGCTCGTAGAGATCATCGGCCTGGGCGGGGGTGAACTCGCGCATCGCGAAGTCGTCCAGGATCAGCAGGTCGGCCTTGACGTGCGCGGCCAGACGCTTGTCGAAGGTGCGGTCGGCGTGGCCGCCGGCGAGGTCGGCCAGGATGCGGCTGGTCTTGTGGAAGCGGACCTCGGCGCCGGCACGGATGGCGAGGTGTCCCATGGCTTGGGCGACGTGGGTCTTGCCGACGCCGACGGCGCCGTAGAGGATGATCGACTCTCCGGCTTGCAGCCAGCGCAGCGCGGCGAGGTCGCGGATCTGGGCGGCTGGCAGCTTCGGGTTGCTGGAGAAGTTGAAGCCCTCGAGGGTGGTCTCGGTATCGAAGCGGGCGCGGCGCAGGCGGCGGCCCATGGCCACTTGCTCCCGTCGGGTGATCTCGTCGTCGCAGAGGATCTGCAGGAACTCCAGATAGCCCAGGTCGCCGCCTTGCGCCTGGGCGAGACGGGCGTCGAGGGTCTCGAGCATCCCGGACAGTTTCAGTGCCCGAAGGCTGTCGGCCAGCGCGGGGCGCAGGATCGTCATCGTGTCGTCTCAGCCTTCGTCAGTTCGGTCGGGGTCAGCAGGGTGCCGGCGTGCGGGCCGGCGATGGCGTGCCACCAGCGCGATCGCGTCGTTGCGGGCAGCGGAACTGTGCCGGTGTGGCTCATGACGCGGTCCTGTCCGGCTCACTGTGACCGGCATCGTGACGACGATCGCTGGCCGTGGCGTCGTCGTGTCGGGCGTGGTCGCGACGGTCGGGGTTGGGAACGGGATGACGTCGGCGAACAGGCCGGCCGGGCCGTGCAGGAAGGCCGGTGCCCCACCGTCGCCGGTGGGTCGGTCGTGCTCGACGTCCTCGAGTCCGGCGGCCAGGATGTTGCGGATGGTGCGGTAGGACGCATCGCCGGCCGCGGCGGCCTTGGCGCAGGCCGCCTCCAGCCGGGCATCGGAGTACTTGCCCGCCAGGGCGAGGATCGCCTGCGCCGAATGCAGCCGGTGCAGCGCTTGCCCATCCAGCAAATCGGCGATGGCCGCGGCGGTCGCGGGCCCGGCCTGCTCGGCCCGCTGCCGGCACCACGTCGGGGTGCGCATGTGGAAGGCGATCTTCTGCGGTGGGTAGTCCGCCATGTCCGTGGCCCGGCCCCGGTCCTTACGGACGTGGGTCTTGACCAGTTCGCCGTGGTGGAAGATCTGCACCATCGTCGCCGTGGCCCGCACGTCGACGTGTTGCCCGATCAGCTTCCACGGCACGGAGTAGAGGACCTTGCCGCACTTGACGTGCACGTCCGGGGCAACCTTGGCCCGCGACCACTCCGCCAGGATGAACGCCGCGGCCGGCAGCGGGATCAGGGTGCCGGCCTCGACCTGGTCGAACACCTCCATCGGGGTGCGGCCCTCCAGGCCGCGGTGCTTGCGTTGCCCGGCGACATCCCGGCACCAGTACAGGGCCGAGGCCTGCATCTCGGCCAGGGACGCGAATTCCCGGCCCTTCCACCACGAGTCACGGATGTACGGCATCTGCCGCTCGACTCGGGGCTTGTCCTTGGGTTTACGGGCCCGCGCCGGGTCGATCAACACGCCGTAGTGCGCCGCGAGTTCGCCGTATGCCCGGTTCAGTTTCGGGTCGTAGAGATCGGGCTTGTCCACCCCGGTCTTCAGGTTGTCCGGCACCAACCTCGCCGGACCGCCGGCGAAGAACGCGAACGCCTCGACGTGGCTGGCTGTCCAGGACGCCTGGTCCATGCTGACCACCGGCCGCACGAACATGTGCCGGGAGTGCGACAACACCATGACGAACGCCCAGATCCGCTGCGAGCGTCCGGTGCGCGGGTCCGTCCAGGAGCCCAGCAACCCGTAGTCGATCTGCGCCTCCATCCCTGGTTCGGGATCGGTCCGCAGCACCGTCACCTTCTCCCGTGCCGCGTCTTCGGCGAGGTTGGCCGCGACATACCGCTTGAAGGAGGCCACGAGGCACACACCCCATGCTCGTCGCGTAGCCGCTGGTGGATCGTCGCCTTGGTTACTCCAGCCCGCAGCATCTCGGCGATGTACTCACGGTGCCTGTCGAAGTCTGACCAGGTCACCTGCCGCAGCCGGGTATCGGTCAGATGCGGGAACCACGCCTTGACCAGCGGCGCCCAATCCGCTTGGCTCATCGGCGGCCCGCCGGGCACAAACCCAGCCGCGATCGCCGGATCGACATAGCGGCGGATCGTCTTACGATCCACCCCCAGCGAGCCCGCCACGTCGTGCTGGGACCGGCCCGCGTACCAGTGCACCAGAATCTCGGTTATATCGATCACGTGGAAGGTCCTCCTCGCCATCCGCTCCCCAGCCGCCAGGGCCCGCTGGGGAAAGATCATGCATGGGAGAAGGAAAGGATCTTGACAACTTCAGCCGAACGTTCGCCATCCCCTCGACGAACATCACGAGCGGACGCATGGTCCATGACGAGCGCGCGCTGGAGGAATTACGTGAGCGGATCACACCCCGCTGGGGGAATTGGCTGAGCGCCGACACGCTGCAACGCCGACACGACGCCCGCTCCCGCACCGTCGCTCCACGCCTGGTCATGCCGGCGGTCCGGCACGTCAAGGCAGTCGGGGTCACCTCCCTGCTGGACCTCTCGGAGCAGCAATGGCGCCAGAGCGCCGCACCCGGGTCGGCGAGTCGGCCCTGTTCCTGCTCGACGCCCGCGACGCGCTGGAGTCGCTACGGGACGGCACCGGCTGGGAGATCGAGTACCCCAGGAACGTATGGCGGCTGCACAAGCTGCCCGGTCTCACTATCCCGGCAGGTCGCCCCTGCCCACGCGCCCGGCTGCGATTCGACCGCATCACCCAGCCCTGGCTACGCGAGCTGGCCAAACGATGGACGAGACTACGGCTGACCTCCGGGCTGAGCATCGGCGCGGCCAGGGGTGGGGCGGACGCGCTCATCTGCTTCAGCACATTCCTCACCCTGACCGGCGTCGACGCGCTCGCCGATGTCGACCGGCCACTGCTGGAACGCTATCTGGCCCACGTCAGCTCCGAACCCGGTGGACACGGCATGAAGAAGACCCGCATCGGCGGACTGAACCTGTTCTTCCAGGCGATCCGACAGAACGGGTGGGACAACACACTGCCCGGCACCGCGGCCTTCTACCTCGGCGACATCCCGCCTATCCCCGAACGGGTCGACCGCCGCCTCGCCGAGTACGTCATGGCCCAGATCGAGGCACCCGCCAACCTGGACCGCTGGCCCGATCCCGCCGGTCGGCTGGTCACCCTCGTGCTCACCCGGTGTGGTCTACGCATCTCCAGCGCCCTGGCCCTGGACTTCGACTGCCTGCTGCACGACGGCCAAGACGCCCCCTATCTGCGCTACTTCAACACCAAGATGAGACGCGAGGCGGCCGTGCCGATCGACGAAGAGCTCGAGGCCGCCATCCGTGATCAGCAGCGGCGGGTACTGGCCCACTGGCCCGGCGGCCTGACATGCCTGTTTCCCCGACCACGCGCCAACATCTCCGGAACCCTCCCGCTGTCCGACGGCACCTACCGGCGCATGCTGGGCCGTTGGCTGGCAACCTGGGAGATCCACGACGAGCACGGCCGGCCGGTGCACCTGACACCCCACCAATGGCGGCACACCTTCGCCTGCCGACTCATCAACCGCGACGTCCCCCAAGAGGTCGTCCGCGTCCTGCTCGACCACGACTCGCACCGGATGACCTCGCACTACGCCCACCCGGATCGGCAATCGATCGAGGACGCCGGAACGGCGCTGAGCCTCCACCTGAACAGCCGGTGGTCCCAATGTGGTCCCAAACTCCGCGCCGTCTAGATCACGGCAGGCCAACCATGGCTCCACTAAGAAGGCCGCTGAGCTGGGAGAACTCTCCCGTTCAGCGGCCTTGCGATCGTGTCGGGACGGCGGGATTTGAACCCACGACCCCTTGATGCGATGAAAGGGGCGGGGCCTCCGCTCCTCGTGACGTACTCGCCGTAGTGGTTTAACACTCGGGGTACACACGTTCACCACGACAAGGG
>JAEHDK010000132.1 GCA_016880465.1 Micromonosporaceae bacterium | reverse complement strand
GCGAGCCGCTCTTGCCGGCACCGCCGAGCACGGCGACGGTCGGCCGCGGGTACCCGCCGACGACGCGCCGGGTCAACGCGGGGGCGCCGCACACGTCAAGGACGGCCAGGGTCAGCTCGGGTTCGAGATCGTCGGGCAGGACGGCGGCCATCGAGCGGGCGAACAGGATCGCGTGCCCGGCGCACGGTACCTGCTCCCCCGAGCCGTCCCAGCCGGCCAGGTCGTCGCTGACCGCGAGCGGCGTGAGCGTCAGGGAGACCAGCGTCGCCACCCGGTCGCCGGGCTTGACCCGCAGTGGTGACCCGGGGCCGACCTCGGCCACCGTACCGATCAGCATGCCACCCGAGCCGGTGACCGGATTATGCATCTTGCCCCGGTCCCGGATGATCGTGAGTACCTCGTCGCGGACCGCTTCCCCGGCACCGCCGTGTTTCTCGCTGAGCTGGCGGAAGCTCGCGGCGTCCAGGTTGAGCCGCTCGACGTCGATCCGTACCTCGTCGGGGCCGATCTCCGGCCGGGCGTCGAGCCGCCAGGCCGCCTGTGGCAGGACACCGGCCGGTTCGACGACTCGATGCAGGCCCACCGGCGAGGTGATCACGCGTGCCCTCGCTTCCTCTCCGCCGTGCCGAAAATCCTCCGGCAGGATAGTTTCCTAGCAGGATATCTTCCAGTAGCGTGCCGGAGATCAACCAATCTGCCGGATCACAGCGTGCCACCGAGGGGGTCGCGGTGCCAGCCGAGACGTCGCAGCCGTACGAGTACCGCCGGCGCGAGCTCGTCGAGCCGGACTGGACCAGGTTTCCGGGCTGGCGGAGTGTCACCCCGGCCGAGTGGGAGTCCGCGCAGTGGCAGCGCGCGCACTGCGTGAAGAACCTCAACCAGCTGCACCACGTCCTGGGTGACCTCGTCGACGACCGGTTCTACGCCGATCTCGCGGCCGACCAGCACGAGTTCGCCACGATGTCGATGCTCGTGCCGCCCCAGATGATCAATACGATGTCGCCGGCCGCTCCCCCGACGACCGACGCGCTGTACGCCGACCCGATCCGCCGGTACATGATCCCGGCCCGGTCGGACCGGCACCCGCAGTGGCCGACCCACCCGTACGCCAGCCGGGACTCGCTGCACGAGCACGACATGTGGGTCGCCGAGGGGCTGACCCACCGGTACCCCACGAAGGTGCTGGCCGAGCTGCTGTCGACCTGCCCGCAGTACTGCGGCCACTGCACCCGGATGGACCTCGTCGGCAACTCGACCCCGCAGGTCGAGAAGCTCAAGCTGGCGCTCAAGCCCGTCGACCGGTACGACGCGCACATCGCCTACCTGACCGCCCACCCGGGTGTCCGCGACGTCGTGGTGTCCGGCGGCGACGTCGCCAACGTGCCGTGGCGCGGCCTCGAGTCGTACCTCACCCGGCTGCTGCAGATCGGGACGATCCGCGACATCCGGCTCGCCACCAAGGCGCTCATGGGCATCCCGCAGCACTGGCTCCAGCCCGAGGTCGTCGACGGGCTCGGTCGGGTCGCCCGGCTCGCCCAGGACCGCGGCGTGAACCTGGCGATCCACACGCATGTCAACCACGCACAGTCGTTGACCCCGCTGGTCGCCCGGGCCGCGCAGACCGCCCTGCAGGTCGGCGTACGCGACGTCCGCAACCAGGGCGTCCTGCTGCGCGGCGTGAACGCGAGCACGACCGACCTGCTCGACCTGTGCTTCGCGCTGCAGGGCGAGGCCGGCATCCTGCCGTACTACTTCTACCTGTGCGACATGATCCCCAACGCCGAGCACTGGCGGGTCGCCGTATGGCAGGCGCACCAGCTGCAGCACGACATCATGGGCTACCTGCCCGGGTACGCCACCCCGCGGATCGTGTGCGACGTGCCCTTCGTGGGCAAGCGCTGGGTGCACATGTTCACCGAGTACGACCGGGAGCACGGCATCTCTTACTGGACGAAGAGCTACCGCACGTCCATCGAGGCCGCCGACGTCGACGCGTTGACGCGCCGGTACCCGTACCACGATCCGATCGACACGCTGCCCGAGTCGGGCCGGGCCTGGTGGGCGAAGCAGGCCGTCGCGGTGTGACGCCGCGCCGACCGTGATCCTCGTTGACGGTGGTTGAAGCGATCGAGTTGGCATTGGGTGGTCAGGGGCACTGCACCTACAGCGTCCTAGGAAGCCAGGAATGATGTCTCACCGCGAAACACGCGACGGCCATCTAGGGTGGCGACCGTGAGCGAGATCGTCCTGGTACGGCACGGTCAGACGCGGTGGAGCGTCAGCGGGCAGCACACGTCGTACACCGAGATCGGGCTGACCCCCGACGGTGAGCGACAGGCCGCGCAGCTCGGCGCGCGGCTGGCCGGCCGGCAGTTCGTCGCGGTGCTCTGCAGCCCGCGCCAGCGCGCCCTGCGCACCGCCGCCCTGGCCGACCTCGCCGTGTCCACAGTGGACGACGACCTGGTCGAGTGGCACTACGGGCTGTACGAGGGCCGCACCAGCGCGGACATCCAGCGCACCGAGCCGGCCTGGGACCTGTGGACCGACGGCTGTCCGGGCGGCGAGTCGCCGGAGCAGGTCGGCGCCCGCATCGACCGGCTGCTCGGGCGGGTCCGGCCCCTGCTGGACCAGGGCGACGTCGCGCTGATCGGGCACGGGCACTCGCTGCGGGTGGCCGGCGCGCGGTGGGTCGGGCTGCCGGCCGCCGACGGCGCGCTGTTCCGGCTCGACACCGCGACGCTCTCCCGGCTCGGGTACGAGCACGGCCGGCCGGTGCTGGCCAGCTGGAGCTGCCCGGTGTGAGCGCGGTGAGCGGTCAGCCGGGGGTAATCCGCGGCGGGCGGCCCTCGTACGGGGTGGACAGCACGACCGTGCTGCGGGTCGTCACGTTCGCCGCCGACCGGATCCGTTGCAGCAGCCGCTCCAGGTCACCCGGGCTCGCCACCCGGCACAGCAGCAGGTAGAAGTCGTCCCCGGCGACCGAGTAGCAGGCCTCGATCTCGGGGAACCCGGCCAGCCGGTCCGGTGCGTCGTCGGGTGCCGACGGGTCGAGCGGGCGGATCGCCACGAACGCCGTCAACGGCAGGCCGACCGCCTCGTAGGAGATCCGGGCGGCGTACCCGCGGACCACCCCGCGCTGCTCGAGCCGGCGGACGCGCTGGTGCACCGCCGAGACCGACAGGCCGACGCGCTCGGCCAGGTCGGTGTACGACAGCCGGCCGTCCCTACCCAGCGCCTCGACGATGGCCCGGTCGATCTCCTCCACGGCGCAGAACCTACACCGCGGTGTCGAGAACCCCCGGCCGCCGTTCGTCAGCAGGCTGTGTCCAGTACGTCCGAGAGGAGAAACCCCATGCGGTACGCCATGCACGGACCCCTCCTCGGTTGATCATGAGGCGGGACCGTCACGGCGGCAGGCGGCGGCCGTGCCCCCGGCCGCGAACCCCGTCAGCCCTTCGCCAGCGCGCGGGAGATGACCAGCCGCTGGATCTGGTTCGTACCCTCGACGATCTGCAGCACCTTGGCCTCGCGCAGGTACCGCTCGACCGGGTGGTCGGTGACGTACCCGTACCCGCCGAGCACCTGCACGGCGTCGGTCGTGACGCGCATCGCCGTGTCGGTGGCGAACAGTTTGGCCTTGGCCGCCTCGACGGCGAACGGCCGGCCCGCATCGCGCAGCCGGGCCGCGGCCAGCACGAGGGCCCGTGCCGCGGACACCGCCGTGGCCATGTCGGCGAGCATGAACCCGACGCCCTGGAAGTCGATGATCGGCCGGTCGAACTGGGTGCGGCCGGTCGCGTAGGCCACCGCATAGTCGAGCGCGGCCTGGGCCAGCCCGACGGCGCAGGCGGCGATGCCGAGCCGGCCACTGTCCAATGCGGACATGGCTATGCGGAAGCCGGTACCCTCCTCGCCGAGCAGCCGGTCGGCCGGAATCCGCGCGCCGTCGAACGCGACCTGCGCGATCGGCGAGGACCGCAGCCCCATCGTGCGTTCCCGGCGCTGCGGGTGGATGCCCGGCGTCGCGGCGTCCGCGAGCAGGCACGAGATGCCGCCCGGGCCGGGGCCGCCGGTACGGCAGAACACCTGGTAGTAGTCGGCCACCCCGGCGTGGGTGATCCAGGCCTTGGTACCGGTCACCAGGTAGTCGTCGCCGTCGCGGACCGCCCGCGTGGTCAGGGCGGCGGCGTCCGAGCCACCGGCCGGCTCGGACAGGCAGTACGCGCCGAGCAGCCGGCCGCTCAGGAAGTCCGGCAGGAACCGCTTGCGCTGCTCGTCGGAGCCGTGCTGGGCAACCGGGTAGCAGGTGAGCGTGTGCACCGACACCGCCTCGGCCACGGCCAGCCACCGGCTTGCGAGCACCTCGACGACCTGCAGGTACACCTCGTAGGGCTGGCCGCCGCCGCCGTACTCCTCGGGGAAGGGCAGGCTGAGCAGACCGCTGCGCCCGAGCAGTCGGTACGCCGCCTCCGGGAACTCGGC
>JAEHDK010000005.1 GCA_016880465.1 Micromonosporaceae bacterium | reverse complement strand
TGCCATCAGGATCCAGACCGTGGTCTTCGACCGCCCGCTCCAGCAGCTCGTCGCGCGTCATCCCCTGCGCCGCCGCGAGGGTGTCGACCGCCTTGCGGATCTGCTTCAGGAGCGCTCCATGCCGTACGGAACGCTCGAGCGCCAGCAGCTCGGTGATCGAGGAGGCGGCACCGACATCAGCGATCGCCTGGACGGACGCGTTGCCAGCCGAAGGCTCCGCGGCCTTCCAAACTGGCCGCCGATGACGGTGACACTTCCTCGAAGGCCTCCGCCGCGCCCTGCTCCACCCGTGCGAGAGCGACTCGGCTCGACCGCGAGGCTCGCGGGACCACCCCTTGCGGTGATCGCGGTCCTCGTCCTCCTGGTTGTGGCTGGCCGGCTGCTGGTCACCCTGTCGTCGCTTCCTTCCCCCACCAATGAGTCTCGTTCCGTGGTTGGTGTCCCCAACGTGGTTGGACGGCAGCTCGGGCAAGCGCAAGCGGTGACGCGCAAGGCAGGCCCGGTGGGGTGGCTTACGAGCGAGACCCGCAGGGATCCGACAGCTTGGTCTTCGCGCAGGAGCCACCCGCCGGGAGCACCGCTCCCCGTGGCGCCACCGTCGGCTTCAGAACGAGGGCACCGTAAGTTCGGAAGCCCCCGCCTGGTATTCCCGACGCCCACAGCGGACCGAAGTCGTCGAGGACGTGCGGGCCGTCGTGGGCGATGAACGGCCGCTGCGCTGGTGCGCGCCCGACCTCTGAGCGTGCGGCGTGCCTCCAGGAGGTGCACGCTGGCGCCCTGCTCGGCGGAGGTGATGCCGGCCACCAGACCGGCCAGTCCGCGCATTCGAACGCTAGGAGCTTGATCATGAGCAGTGCAGCGACCGGGCGGGACAGCAGCGAGCTGATGCTGGCGATCTTCGACGCGATCGAGCGCCGGGACCCGCGGCGGTTCAGAGAGCTGGTCCATCCAGACTTCGAGATCCACTGGCCGCCATCGCTGTCCTACGGCGGAAGCTACCGTGATCTCGACGTCGACGCCCGGCAGGGTCATCGGAGCTGGGCCGGCACCTGGGATCCGTTGCAGCCGACCGCGGCCGAGCGGCGGATGGACCCACGCGTCGTCGCGGTCAACGACGAGAGCGGCGAGGTGGTGGTGCTGTGGCGGCAGCGGGGCCGCAGCCGGGCCGGCGAGTCGTTCGACGGCCCGGTGCTGGGCCTGTACCAGGTCCGCGGTGGCAGGCTCGCCCGCGCGCAGATGTTCTACTTCGACACCGTCGCGCTGGCCGAGTTCCTCGCCAACGCTGCGTAGCGGTCACCGGCTGGCGGCGTACTCGAACGGGTAGAGCTGCGCGCCACCGGGCCCCAGCGTGTACGCGCTGCCGGTGGCCGGGCTGACCTGCACGTAGGCGCCGGCGTTGAGCAGGAACACGTTGAAGAAATTGAACGCCTCGATCCGGCGCACCAGATTGCCCTGCTCATCGATGACGACGACCGCGGACGCCGCGTTGTTGTTCGGCGAGCCGCCGAAGAAATCAGGCGGCGCGGTCTCCTGCATCAGGAACAGCCCGCGTCCTGAGTCGACGGCCGGATGCCAGTAGGTACTGCCGCCGAGCGTGTGCGCAGTCCCGGTCCTCGCGGTCAGGTCGTAGGTGCCGAAGCTGTCGATGGACGGGATCAACGCCCGGTGCGTCCTCGAGTCGACCGCCACACCCGACGCGAAGAACGTGGACACCGACGGGAACTGGCTGACCTCTCCCGAGTTGAGGTCGGCGACCACGATCCGGCCAGGGACCGAAGGGTTGAACGCGTCGTTGAACGGCACGATCGCCTCGTCCGTGGCGGTGTCCTGCCCGATCCCGCCGGCGATCGACAACGCAGCCGGGTCCAGGGCCGGGGTCAGGTCGATTGGCGCGCCGAACTCGCCGGCCGCGATGTCCGACGACACCACCCGGAACGTGGTCTGGTCGGTGCCTTGGATCGTGAGCACTGCCGTGTTCGAGGTGGATTGGTTGACCGCGCCGCACGTCGGGGTGCCCACGCCGCTCGGCGGGCTCCAGGTGCCGATGTCCGGGCCGTCGCGGAGCACTCGGAACGTTTCGGTGCCGGTGGTCGGGTCGAAGTCGTCGTACAGCCCGACACCGTCGGCGAACATCCCAGGGCAGCAGCCACCGGCCAGCGTGGAGTAGGTATCGGGTGAGGACCGCACGGTCTTGGTCGCAGCCGCCTCATCGAAGGTCTCGACCGAGCCGAGCCGCGAGCCGTCGGCCGTCACCTGGTTCGAGGTCAGGAAGCCACCGCCACCGCGCTCGTCGACGCCGTACCCGAGGACGACGCTCCCGCCGTCGGCCGGCTGGACGCCATTCATCGTGACGGTGCTGATGCCGCTGGCCGCACCGACCACTTGACCGTGCCGGGTACCGAGCACGCGGAGCACGTGGTTCATCGTCGGGGCGAGCTCGAGCTCGGCGCCGTCCAGCGTGACGGTGCCGTGGGTGCCGGCCGAGCGTCGCCGGTCGGCGCCACCCGGGCGAACGCGAACGCCGAGTCGTTGCGGCTGAACCAGCCACCGGGCGCATCCTGGATGCCGACGCCGTAGATGCCGCCGCCGGGCAGCGCCGATACCGGGACCTCCACGGTGCCGGTCGGCTCGGTCAGCGGGACGGTGTACGCCGGGCGGAAGAACAACCCGGTCGCGGACTCGATCCTGCCCGGGTGGGAGACGACCAGCGTCGGATCGGTCGACCCGGTCAGGCCGGTGATGTCGTAGCGGACCCGCAGCGTCGCCCCGCGCACCACCGGGTCGACGATTGGCGCCGGCGCGCTCTCGACGGTCCCGCTCGTCGGCCCGAAGCTCAGGGTGACGCTCGCCTCGGTGAGCACCCGGCCGTGCCGCGAAGCCACATAGGTGAGCGGGACACTGCGCAGCTGATCCGACACCAGCGGCAGCCCCGCCGCGGCAAGGATCTCGGCGGGTAGCAGCCGCGCCGAGGGCGTCGACGACAGCGTGCCCCGCGGCCCGCATCGGCGGCGAGCCGATAGGTCACGCCCTCCTCGGGCAGCCCGATCCAGTCCGGCGCGACGGTGATCCACGCGTTGCGCAGCCGTCCGGTCAGCGCGATGGCCGTCGGGTCGGTGTCGGTCTCGGTCGAGCCGCCCAGCGCGCTGGCCTGTCGCCGTTGCGCCACCGCCACCCGCGCCACACCCGGTGCCACCGCCTCGCCGTGCCGGGCCAGCAGCGTCTCGACGGCGTTCGCCACATCCACCTGCGGTCCGACGTGGACCGGGACGTCGGACTGCGGCACCTCCGGCGGCGGGCTCCCCGTCTCGGCGAGGAAGTCGCGCAGCGCCCGCGGATCGGCGTGCCGGCCGTCACGCCCGACCAGCTCCCTGGCGCCGCCGAGCCGGGCGACCTGGAGCACGACGGCCGCCGCGGCCGCCACCTCCGGCGCTGACGCCGACGTATCACCTTGGCGCACCACCTCGACCGCGTTGGCCGCGCCGCCGAACGGACGCTGGAAGCTCAGCACGTTGTCGCCCGGTGCGGACACGTTCACCCGGTCGCCGATGCCGCTGGAGTACGAGCGACCGCCTTTGTAGCGGGTGGTCGGGAACGCCTGCTGCGCCTTCAGCGCCGCATTCCGCGGGTCGCCGGGCGGCGCGGAGAAGATGTCGTTGAGGTCGGTGGGCTGTCGGCCCGCCCCGGCGACGTCGGTGTCGACACTGCCCCCGGACGGCGCGACAGCGGCGTTGGTGAACGTACGTAGGCCATCGCCAGCCGAAACGCACACCACGATCCCGAAGCCGTGGACGATCGTCGCCAGCACCGACTCGAGCAGCGGGTCATCCTCCAGGTAGCGGCTGGTGGCGGCCTTCTGGGCGGGACGCCGGGCCGACCCGGTCGACTTCTTCGAGCTGGTCACCGATGAAGGCACCCTGATGGAGCGCTGGTACCGCCTGCAGAACGCGGTGCGGCACGAGGTGCGCGCCTTCGACTGCCCTCCCTACCTCGCCGACCCGCTCGAACCCGATCCGGCGGAGCTGGAACGCCTCGCCCACGGGATCGCGTACCGGGTGATCTACGCCGACGAGGTGCTGCGCGTTCCGGGTCGGTGGGCCGATCTGGAGGCCTGGCGGCCGGGGAGCAGGCCCGGGTCGCGCCGAACCGGCCGGCCAAGCTCACCCTGTTCGACGACCTCGTCGCCGTCATGCCGGTGAGGCCCGCTGATGCGGACCGGCCGACCGCGGCGGTGGTCGTCCACCGCTCGCTGCTGCTCGATGCCCTCTCAGCGCTGTTCGAGCGCTACTGGGAGCGCGCGGCGCCGATCGCGATCGATGCCGACGGTGGCCTCGGCAGGGAACCGCCGGCGCAGTCGGCCGTGGACGAGGCCCGGCTGATCCGGCTCCTCGCCGCGGGGCTCGGGAACAACGCGATCCAGCGCGCGCTCGGGGTGAGCGCCAGCACCGTGCAGCGCCGGGTTCGCGGTCTCATGATGCGGCTGGGCGCAACCAGCCGGTTCCAGGCTGGGCTGCTGATCGGCCGCATGAGCGCAGCGTCGGACGGGTCGGAGGGGCCGAACGACCGCACCGCGGAGGGGCCGGACGACCGCACGGCGGCACCCGCCGTCGCGGCATCGGATGACCTCACCGTGGACGTCGGGCCGGCTGGCCCGGCGTCGAGCTGATCTCCGCCAAATCTCGTCCTCGGCCGCTCCAGGTCCTGGCCTGCCGCCGCCGGCCCTGCCAGGGCCGACCTTTGCGAGTCTGATCTCCACGTCTTGACCTCGGACGACCGAAGGCGTTTGCTCCCATTGGCCCCTAACGGGCCCGAACCGCGGGATTCGGCATCGGCGAGCCAGAAGCGGACTGGGCGGTGCAGGTGTAGGTGGATGTGAGCTTGTCTGACGACTCCCTGCTCGCGGGGATGGCGATGGGTGACGCCGACGCCGCCGCCGTCTTCGTCCGGCGCTATCAGCCGCGGGTCTACGCGTTGGCACACGCCATTGTGGGATCCAGCGCGGTCGCCGAGGAAGTCGCGCAGGAGGCGTTTCTGCGGGTCTGGCGAAACGCTGCCACCTACGACGCGCGGCGCGGGCGCGTGGCGACCTGGGTGCTGACGATCACCCGCAACCTCGCCATCGATGTGCTGCGGCTCCGCGGCGAGCAGCCCGTCGACCCCCACGTGCTCATGGGAACGTTGCTGTCGCGCGAAGAGGGTGAAGGCAGGCGCCCACAGTCGGTCGACAGGGAGCAATTGAGAAGCGCGCTGCGTGCGCTTCCGCCGGAACAGGGCAGGCTGATCGTCCTCTCGGTGTTCTACGGGCTGACCGCCAGGGAGACCGCGGAGATCGAGGGCAT
>JAEHDK010000131.1 GCA_016880465.1 Micromonosporaceae bacterium | reverse complement strand
GCTGGACACGGTCTGCGTACTCTCACGTTCGCGTTCGTCATGGCCTGGCTCTTACCCCCTTGCGGGGTTCAGTGAGAGCACCGGCCGCGCATGTCAGCGCAGGATCTTGTTTTCCCTTCTCATCCGGTTCCGGCTTGCCGGAGGTCTCTCTCTCCGGCCCCTGTGGTTTCTCCTCTGGTGGGTCCTTCTCTGTGGAGTTGTTTTCCTGTTCTACCGTAAGCATAACACGCTAGCGTGGCGTCCGCAAGGGAAACGCCACGCTAGCGTGTAGGTATTTCAGATGGTGCCTATAGGGACTACCCTTTGGCAGCGCTCCCACGCAACGGCCGGGCCTTCATCAACTGCCCCACCTCGGCCGCCGAGTACAACGGCGTCCGCGCATCAAGATGATCCACCGGCTCCACACCGGCCAGCTGCAACCGCTTACGCATCGTCGCCGTCGAGGCGATGCCGTGCCGCTGCGCCGCCTGGGCGGTGGTCAACGCCAGCTTGCCGTCGACGGTGATCCGGATGCGTGTCGTCATACCTCGATCGTGACACGCTAGCGTGGTCATAGTCAAGCCCGCCTGGCGCGCGTCAGAGCCGCATCGCGACGAGCCACACCAGGCCGATACACAGAATCGCTACAGGGTGGCAGCCGCCGCTGACGGGTCGGCACCCGCCGGTCGGATAGACGACAGGGCGACGGCCACCGCTGCAGCAATCGGCTGCCCGGTGGCCTGCTCGATCCACAGCCACTGCCCGTTCGGGTTGACCTCCAGGAACCACCACCGGTCGGCGCCGTCGACCGCGAAGTCGAGCGCGCCGTAGCGCAGGCGCAGCGTTCCCATGAGGCGGCGCACGCCAGCCGCCACCGGTCGCCGTCGACGATGAGGCCGGCCACCTGACGGGACATCGGCTTGACGAGCACCGACCCGTCCAGGACCGCGGCCCCGACCGTTGACGAGCCGACGACGGTGTCGGGCACGAGCAAGCCGCAGCGGCCCGCCACGGCCAGCTGGCACGCCTTCAGGGCAGCGGCGGCCATGTCCGCGGGATGGTTGAGGTGCGGCAAGCAGGCCAGGATCCCGCCGAGCCCGGCGCGCACCTCGGCCGCGTCGCGCGGGTCGGGCACGTCGACCTCGGACGGGCGGCGGTGCCACACGCACGTCACCGCGGCAAGGTCGCATCCGCCGAGGTGCCCGGTGACCGCCCCCATGCTGATGCGGGCGGTCACCGCCACCCCGGTACCCAGGCCGGCGGTGTCGGTGCGGTACACCGGCACACCGAGCCGGTCGAGTTGGGCCTGGACGGCGTGCGCGTGCACGTCGTCGGGGTGGGTGAGGATCAGGACGAGCGGACGGTCGGCAGCTGGTCGGGTACTTCGATCGGCTTGGGTGCGTACAGGTACCAATTGCCGTCTGCGTGGAGGAATGCCTGCAACTGTCCCTGCGTGTGCTGCACGTACCACATGGCCGTTTCCTTGGTCATCGGCTGGCTCTGCGGCTGCGGCGTGCCGTCGTGATCGTGCGACATGGCTGTTCACCTCGCGAGTTAGTTAGTCGTCGATGCGCCAGTTGCCGGAGCCCTGGTCGGTCATGCTGGTCCGGCTGGCGGCGGCGGCCTGGTCGGCAGGGTACAGGCCGATGGTGTCGGCCTCGGTGATGATCGGGTCGGTGCGGATGTCGTCGGTGGGGTCGTACATGACGGGAAGTCTCCGTTCAATCGTTGGCTGGGGCGGCGGCCGGTGCGGTCGCATCACGGAAGCGGGGCGAGGTCTCACGCCACACCACGATCATCGCGGTGGCGAGCACCGAGGTCAGCACGAACCCGGCCATGGCCAGCGCGCGCCGCGTGCCGACCTTGCCCTGGCAGGTGGCCCTAGCGTTGAACGTGCTGTTGAGCGACCCGGTGGACCGGATCGTGTCGTTGGGCATGAACCCCGATCCGCAGCTCACGGTTTCGAAGTCGCCGCCGGACAGGCCGATCGGGGCGAGGCCCAGCAGCAGGCCGAGGATCAGGGCGAGGGTGGCTGCGCCGGCGAGCAGGCGGATGGTCCTGCGGTCGGTCATGGTGATCTCCCTAGTGTCGTGTCGGTGTCGTGTCTGGCGGGCGGCCGGTGGACACGACTCACACCGGCCGCCGCGTTGGCGAGGATGTCACAGGTCCCTAACTGCGTGTACCGGATGATCGGATCGATTGGTGGCCATGTGTTCGTTTCGGTTCCTGCCTGCGGGTGGTACTACTGTGCTGCCGGGCGTCCTGAGGGGTGACTGGTCGGGACGGGCAGCGTGCGGATCGCGAGTCGGCGCTGCCCGGTCCTGACCTGGGTGTATCCCTGTGTGCTGCTGATGTTGCGGTGCCGCATCATCTCCTGCACGACCCGTACGTCTGTGCCGCCGTCCAGCAGCGCGCTGGCGTACCAGTGCCGGAACCGGTGCGGGGTCACTTCGGGTAGGCCGATGCAGTCGAAGTGCCGCCGTGCCCTGTACGAGATCCACCGGCCGTCGACCGGCTGGCCGTGCCGGTCGAGGATGACCGGGCCGGGCGGGCGGCGGTGCAGATGCGTCCACACCGCCGGATGGGTGTCGACGACGCCCGGGTCACCGCCCTTGCCGCACACCACCCGGATGGTCTGTTCGGTGACGTCCTCGCGGCGCAGCCGGGCGATCTCGGCGACCCGCAGCCCGGCGTACGCGGCCAGCAGCACGATCGTGTGCCACGGCTCCGCGGAGCGTTGCAACGCGGCGGCGAGCTCGTCGTCGGTGACCGGGTTTGGCACGCAGCGCGGGCAGCGCGGATGGGGCAGGTCGGCGGTCGGGTCGCCGTCGAGCAGGCCGGCGCGGGTCCACCACTGGTAGGCGGCCCGGATGTGCATGGCGTAGGTGGCACGGGTGGCGCGGGACCAGCCGTCGGTGGCCTGCCATGCCGCGAGCTCGTCGGTGGCTGCCCAGGCCAGGCCGTAGGGCAGCCATCGGTGCAGGCAGTGCAGGACCATGCTGCGGGCGTCGACGGTGTGCTGGGAGTACCCGGCGGCGCGTAGGTGGGTGAGGTGTGCGTCGATAAGCTCGGAGTCACTCATCGACACACTCTGAT
>JAEHDK010000130.1 GCA_016880465.1 Micromonosporaceae bacterium | reverse complement strand
GGTGACCCTCACGCTGCCCCGCAAGCTGCGCGCCGAGGCGCGCAAGGCCGGCGTCGCGACGCCAGCGCACCCCGGCGAGGTCGTGCTCGACCGGATGGTCGACGAGTTCGGGCGTACCGGCAAGGCCGGCGGGGCCGGGTTCTACGACTACCCGGCCGACGGCGGCCGTGGCAAGCGGCTCTGGCCCGGCCTCGCCGGCGCGTTCGGCGGCCCGAACGGCCGGCCGGCGATGTCCATGGTGGACATGCAGGAGCGGCTGCTGTTCGCCGAGGCGCTGGAGGCCGTGCGCTGCCTGGACGAGGGCGTGCTGACCGGGGTGCCGGACGGCAACATCGGGTCGATCCTCGGCATCGGCTTCCCGGCCTGGACGGGCGGCGTACTGCAGTATGTCGACCAGTACGCGGGCGGGACGGCGGGCTTTGTCGCGCGGGCGCGGGAGCTGGCGGCGCGGTACGGTCCGCGGTTCGAGCCATCGGCCGAGCTGGCTGCGCGCGCCGAGGGCGGCACGCCGGTCCGGACCGGCTGAGCGGCCGGCTCTCCCCGGGCCGGCCGCGTGTTGCCGGTCACTCCCGCCGGCGTAGTCCGATGTGGACAACCCGGCCGTACTACGCTGGGCGGCATGAGGGCTGCCCCAGGGACGCTTGTCCTCCTCCGGCACGGGGAGAGCGAGTGGAACGCCACGAACCTCTTCACCGGCTGGGTGGACGTGGACCTGACCGCACGGGGCGAGGACGAGGCCTGCCGTGGCGGGGCGTTGCTGCGCGACCGGAGCCTGCTGCCCGATGTCGTGCACACCTCGGTCCTGCTGCGGGCCATCCGTACGGCCGAGCTGGGCCTGCGGGCGGCCGGGCGGCTGTGGATCCCGGTGCGCCGGTCCTGGCGGCTCAACGAGCGGCACTACGGCGCCCTGCAGGGCAAGGACAAGAGACAGATCCTCCAGCAGTACGGGGAGGAGCAGTTCATGCGGTGGCGCCGGTCGTACGACACGCCGCCGCCGCCGCTCGCGGACGACGACGAGTGGTCCCAGGCCGGCGACCCGCGGTACGCCGAGCTGCCACCCGAGCTGGTCCCGCGCACGGAGTGCCTGGCCGACGTGGGGCAGCGGATGCTGCCGTACTGGTACGACACGATCGTGCCGGATTTGCGGGCCGGGGCGAACGTCCTGGTCGCGGCGCACGGCAACTCGCTGCGAGCGCTCGTCAAGCACCTCGACGGCATCTCGGATGCGGACATCGCGGCGCTGAACATCCCGACCGGCATCCCGCTGTGCTACGAGCTGGATCCGCAGACGCTACGGCCGGTGAGGCCGGGCGGCGAGTACCTGGACCCGACCGCGGCCGCCGAGGCCGCTGCGGCGGTGGCGGCCCAGGGCCGCTAGGCGGCCGCGCGCGGCCACCGTTCCGGCCGGGCGACCTCAGGTGAGCTGCTTGCCGGTGACGAGGTAGACGATGTGCTTGCCCGCGTTGACCGCGTGATCGGCGTACCGCTCGTAGAACCGGCCCAGCAGTGCGGCGTCGACCGCGGACTCGACCCCGTGGGACCAGTCGGGCCCGAGCAGGATGCGGAACAGCTGCCGGTGCAGATCGTCCATCGCGTCGTCGTCGCGCTCCAGCTCGGCGGCCCGGATCGCGTCTGGGGCGGAGAGTACGGTCGTGATCTTGCCGGCGATCCGGTCGGCGATCTCGGCCATCTGGGTGACGACCGGGCGCAGCTCCGCGGGCACCACCGCGGCGGGGTGGCGGCGCAGCGCGGTCCGCGCGACGTGCTCGGCGAGATCGCCCATCCGCTCGAGGTCGCCCGCGACGTGCAGGGCGGTGACCACGAGCCGCAGATCGCCGGCGACCGGGGCCTGGCGGGCGAGGACCTGGTGCACCTTCTCCTCGGCCTGCCGGTAGAGCGCGTCGATCTCGGCGTCCCGGGCGACGACCGACTCGCCGGCGGCCCGGTCGGCGTCCAGGAGAGCGGTGGTGGCATTGCGCATGGCGACGCGACCGGCCTCGGCCATGGAGACCAGTAGCCGGCCGACTTCCAGCAGGTCGGTTTGGAACTCTCGGCGCATGTCACGTCCAGGTGTCGGGGTCGGCGGCCAGGATATGGCGCGACGGCGTCCCGCGGATGAACAGCGGTGAACGCAGCCAGGCTGACCGGTGAACATTAGCCGACCTCGGGCGTGGTTTGTCCATCTCCGCGGAGGCAATGACGAAAGGCCGACCTACGATCGTTCGTGTGGAGTGGGTGGTCGCCGTGGTCGTGGCCGCGATCGGGGCGGCCCTGGGCGCGGCGTCTGCCGTGCTCGTGACTCGCGGTCGCACCCGCCCGCGCGGCCGCCGGACCAGCTGGGGAGGGCCACTGACCGCCGACCAGGATCAGCTCGCCGGCCGCAGCCTGGACTCGCTGCGGGTCGGCGTGGTGGTGCTCGACGCCGAGGACCGGCCGGTCCTGGTCAACCCCGCCGCTCGCGCACTCGGCCTGCTCCGCGCGGGTCCGGACCTGGGCAGTCCGGTCGCCCACCCGGTCGTGCGTACGCTGGCCGGGCAGGTCCGGCATACCGGGGTCCGCCGCGAGGTCGAGCTCGACGTGCCACGCGGGCGGGACGGCGACGACGCCGCCATCGGGGTGCACGTACGGGCGGTCTGGCTGGGTGACGGCTTCGTCGCCGTGGAGGGTGTGGACGTCACCGATGCGCACCGGGTGGCGCGGGTCCGGCGGGACTTCGTCGCCAACGTGAGCCACGAGCTGAAGACGCCGATCGGCGCGCTGCAGCTGCTGGCCGAGGCGCTGCTCGACGCGACATCCCGCCCGGAGGCCAGCGGTGAGGCTCAGGACCCGGCCGCCGCGCGCCGCTTCGCCGACCGCATCTACCACGAGTCCGAGCGGCTCGGCCGGCTCATCAGCGAGCTGATCGAGCTGTCCCGCCTGCAGGGCGCCGACCCGCTGCCGGAACCCGAGCCGGTCTCGGTGGACTGGCTCGTTGCCGAGGTCGTGGACCGGACCCGGACCGCCGCGGCCGCGAAACAGATCGCACTGCGGTTCACCGGTACCCGGGATCTCACCGTGTACGGCAACGACACCCAGCTCGCCACGGCGGTGGCCAACCTCGTGGAGAACGCGATCGCGTACTCGCCGGACGGCAGCCGGGTCACGGTCGAGGCACAGGACACCGCCGACACGGTACGGATCGCCGTGATCGACCAGGGCATGGGCATCGCGGCCCAGGAACTCGACCGGGTGTTCGAGCGGTTCTACCGGGCCGACCAGGCGCGCTCGCGGGCCACCGGCGGCACCGGGCTCGGCCTCGCGATCGTCAAGCACATCGCCTCGAACCACGGTGGCCGGGTCGAGGTGGCGAGCACCCCGGGCGTCGGCTCGACGTTCACGCTGCGGCTGCCGGCTCGACCGCCCGATGTCGTCCTGCCGCTACCCGAACCAATGAAGATCACGCCGACGGCATCGAAAGGATTGGCCTAGGTGGCACGCGTACTCGTCGTCGAGGATGAGCAGTCCTTCTCCGACGTCCTGTCGTACCTGCTCCGCAAGGAGGGCTTCGAGGTGTCGGTCGCGCCGACCGGTCCGGCCGCCCTCACCGAGTTCGATCGCGGTGGCGCGGACATCGTGCTGCTCGACCTCATGCTGCCGGAGATGTCGGGTACCGAGGTGTGCCGGCAGCTGCGGCAGAAGTCGACCGTGCCGATCATCATGGTCACCGCGCGGGACAGCGAGATCGACAAGGTCGTCGGACTGGAGATCGGCGCGGACGACTACGTGACCAAGCCGTACTCGCCCCGGGAACTGGTCGCGCGCATCCGGGCAGTGCTGCGCCGCCAGATCGGCGAGGCGGCCGAGTCGCCGACCGCGGCACTGGCCGCCGGGCCGGTACGGATGGACGTCGAGCGGCACGTGGTGACGGTGAGCGGGCAGCCGGTACCGCTCCCACTCAAGGAGTTCGAGTTGCTGGAGCTCTTGCTGCGCAACGCCGGCCGGGTGTTGACCCGCGGTCAGCTGATCGACCGGGTGTGGGGTGCGGACTACGTCGGCGACACGAAGACGCTCGACGTACATGTGAAGCGGCTCCGCTCGAAGATCGAGCCCGAGCCGTCGACCCCGCGGTTCATCGTCACGGTACGGGGCCTCGGCTACAAGTTCGAGCCCTAGGCCCGAGCTCTAGGCCGGCGGTGACGCCGGGTGCGGGGCGACCAGCCCGCCGCGGACCCGGGCCGCACAGAGCTCGGCCAGCTTGGCGTACGCGTCCTTGCCGATCAGGGCCGTCAGCTCCGGCTCGTACTCCTGGTAGAGCGCCTTGGTCGCGATGTGCGCCTCGGGTGACGACGTGCACCACCAGTCGAGGTCGTGACCGCCGGAGCCCCAGCCGCGCCGGTCGAACTCGGTGAGCACGGTCAGCAGCACCTTCGTCCCATCGGGCCGGGTGACCCACTCCTGGTCCCGCCGGATCGGCAGCTGCCAGCAGACGTCCGGCTTGTACTCCAGCGGGTGCACGCCGTCGCGCAGCGCCTGGCCGTGCAGCGCGCACCCGGCACCGCCGGCGAAGTCCGGATCGTTGAGGAAGACGCACGGGCCGCCGTTCGGCCGGATGGCGGTACGCCGGGCCGGCGTCTTGCCGTCCACCGTGTCCACCTCGGTGAAGTTCTTGAAGCCGCGCCGGTAGTGCTGCCACGTCTGCGCGGTCAGCCGGCGCGCGGCCGACCGCACCCGCTTCTCGTCGTCGCTGTCGGTGAAGAACGCGCCGTGGGAACAGCACCCGTCGGCCGCCCGGCCCTTGATGATGCCGTGGCACGCCTTCCCGAACACGCAGGTCCACCGGGACAACAACCAGGTGAGGTCCGCGCGGATCAGCTGGTCCGCATCGGCCGGGTCGACGAACTCGATCCACTCGCGCGGGAAGTCGACGTCGACCTCACGGCTGCGGGGATCGTCGGCGGGAT
Source organism: Micromonosporaceae bacterium (assembly GCA_016880465.1). Lineage (GTDB taxonomy): Bacteria > Actinomycetota > Actinomycetes > Mycobacteriales > Micromonosporaceae > EFPC-2. The sequence goes on along the minus strand of JAEHDK010000130.1, from coordinate 3,864 downwards.
CCACCGTCGCCTGGATCTGAACACTCCGAGCTGGCACGTCGACAGCGTACGCCCAGATTCGTGGGTGCAGACCGTAATAGCGTTGTGGCATGCGACTGGGTGTCCTCGATGTCGGGTCCAACACGGTGCACCTCCTGGTGGTGGATGCGCACCGGGGTGCGCACCCGTGGCCGGCGGCGTCGGAGAAGTCGGTACTGCGGCTGTCCGAACAGCTCGGCCGGGACGGCAGCCTGGGCAAGGCCGGCGCGAACGCGTTGGTGGACGCGGTCTGCGGCGCCCGGCGCGCCGCCGACCGGTACGGCGTCGAGGATTTTCTCGCGTTCGCGACGTCGGCCGTGCGCGACGCCACCAACTCGGCCGACGTGCTCGCCCGGGTCCGCAAGGAGACCGGCGTCGAGCTGCGCGTGGTGCCCGGCGAGGAGGAGGCCCGGCTGACCTTCCTCGCGGTGCGCCGCTGGTTCGGCTGGTCCGCGGGCCGGCTGCTCGACCTGGACATCGGCGGTGGTTCGCTGGAGATCGCGGGCGGCGCCGACGAGGACCCGGAAGTGGCGATGTCGTTGCCCCTGGGTGCGGGGCGGCTCACCCGCCGGTTCTTCGGTGGCGTGCGCGCCGCCCGGCCACCCGCCATCGAGGCGGTGGCCGAGCTGGCCGAGCATGTCGAGTCGCTGCTGGACCCGGTCGCGGAGAAGCTGGCCACCATGGCATGGGACACGATAAAGGCCACCTCGAAGACGTTCCGTACGCTGGCCCGCCTCGCCGGCGCGGCACCCTCGGCGGCGGGCGTCTACGAGCCGCGCCGGCTGTCCGCCCCCGGACTGCGCCAGGTGCTCACATTCCTGCGGCTCATCCCGCTGGACGCGGTCAACGAGCTGGAGGGGGTGAGCGCGAGCCGGGCGCACCAGCTGCTCGCCGGCGCGGTAGTGGCGGACGCCACGATGCGCCGGCTCGCCATTCCAGAGCTGCACATCTGCCCGTGGGCACTGCGGGAAGGCGTGATCCTGCGCCGACTTGACGCATCCTGATTGACATGTCTTGTACCGGCTGGGGTCTCCGCCGGGGTTTACGCTTGGCGGCGTGAGCCTCCCCCGTATCCCGGTGCTCCTCTCCAGCTCGTCCGTCTTCCCCGAGCCGACCGCGGCCGCGTTCGAGATGGCCGCCGCGCGGGGGTACGACGGCGTCGAGGTCATGGTCTGGACCGACGCGGTGAGCCAGGACGCGGGTGCCCTGCACGGGCTGTCCGCGCACTACCGGATGCCGATCGGGTCGATACACGCGCCCTGCCTGCTCGTCACGCAGCGGGTGTGGAGTCCGGATCCGTGGATACGGCTCGGCCGGGCCGCGGAGCTCGCCGAGGCGCTCGGTGCGTCGACGGTCGTGGTGCACCCGCCCTTCACCTGGCAGCGGGACTACTCCCGGGGCTTCGCCGACGGCCTGCGCCGGCTCGGCACCGCCCACCCGTCGGTACGGTTCGCGGTCGAGAACATGTACCCCGTGCGCATGGCGGGCCGGGAGCTCGGCATCTACTCGCCGGGATGGGACCCGACCGTGGCCGGTTTCGACGCGTACACCCTTGATCTGTCGCACTGTTCCGCGGCCCGGCAGGACGGCATGGCGATGGCCGCGGTGATGGGTGCCGCGCTCGCCCACGTGCATCTGGGCGACGGCACCGGCGAGGGCCGCGACGAGCACCTGGTACCCGGGCGGGGCAGTCAGCCCTGTGCCGGGCTGCTCGCGTCGCTGGCCGCGCGGGGCTTCACCGGTGCGGTCGCGGTCGAGGTCGCGACCCGGCGCGCGCGCAGCCGGCGCGAGCGGGAGGCCGACCTCGCCGAGGCGCTCGCCTTCGCCCGCAGCCACCTGTCGACCTCATCGCCAGCGCCCGCCCGCAGCTGATCCCCGGCATCACCGCGGCGCCGGCCGAGCGGAGCGAGGCCAGAGTTACAGCGCCGGCGTCAGCTCGTCGACGGCCGCGCGCTTGCGGGCCCGGTGCGCCGCCACGTGCGAGCGGGTCGCGCAGCGCTCCGAGCAGAACCGCCGGCAGCAGTTCGACGAGGTGTCGAGGTAGACGTTGCCGCAGCGGTCGTCGGCGCAGACGCCGAACCGCGCGCTGCCGAACTGGCAGAGCCAGACCGCCAGCCCCCAGACGGCGCCGGCGAGGTACTCGGCGCTCACCGACGCGCCGCGGCTGGTGATGTGCATGTGCCAATCGTTCGATTCGTGCCCGGAGATCCGCGGCTGCACCGGGAATGCCTCCAGCAGCGCGTTCAGCGTGCCGACCGCCTCCGGGTCGCGGCCCAGGGCGCCCAGCGTGAAGACGTCCCGGAGCCGGTTGCGGGCGCGCCGGAACGTCGCGACATCCCGCTCGATCGCCTCGTCCGCCATCCACTGCTGGTTGCCCAGCAGCTCCCGCAGGTCGGCGAGATCGTCCAGCCGGGCGTTGACGAGGTCAACGGCGGTTCGGGCGTACGCGTCGAAGTCCACTCGACAAAGGTAGACAACTACCTGTAGGCGGGGCGACACCTGGTGGGAGGCTCGACGTGCCAACCGGTGCACGAGTCCGGGCAACAGCGTACGAACCGGGCAGGCAGCTCGGGTCCGGCCCGTCCCGGTCGGCGGGATATACGCTCGCCCCATGCTCCGTTCGGTGATTCTCGCCGCGGCCCGGTCACCCCGGGTCGAGCGCCTCGTCGAGCACGCCCCGCTCTCGCGCAACGTCGTGCGGCGGTTCGTCGCCGGCACGGCTAGCGCCGATGCCCTGCGCGTCACCCGCGAGCTCGTCGACGACGGCCTGACCGTCAGCCTCGACTACCTCGGCGAGGACTGCCGGACGCCGGCCGACGCCGAGCAAACCCGGGCGGCGTACGTCCACCTGCTCGGCGAGCTCGCCGGTGCGGGGCTCACCGCAGGCGCCGAGGTCAGCGTCAAGCTGTCCGCGCTGGGCCAGAAGATCGACGAGCGGGTGGCGTACGACCATGCGCAGGCGATCTGTGCGGCGGCGACGGCGGCGGGCACGATGGTCACCCTGGACATGGAGGACCACACGACGACCGACTCCACGCTGGAGATCCTTACCCGGCTGCGCAAGGACTTTCCGGCCACCGGGGCGGTGCTCCAGGCGTACCTCCGGCGTACCGAGGGCGACTGCCGCGAGCTGGCGACCGCGGGCTCCCGGGTGCGGTTGTGCAAGGGCGCCTACCAGGAACCGGAGTCGGTGGCGTACCAGTCCACTCTCGACGTTGACCGGTCCTACGTACGCTGCCTGAACATCTTGATGTCGGGCAAGGGGTACCCGATGATCGCGACCCACGACCCGCGCCTCGTCTCGATCGGCGAGGACCGGGCGAAGTGGTTCCGCCGGGAGGCGGACGGGTTCGAGTTCCAGATGCTGTACGGCGTCCGCACCGCTGAGCAGCGGCGGCTCGCCACGGCCGGCTACACCGTACGGGTCTACGTGCCCTACGGCACGCGGTGGTACGGCTACCTGATGCGCCGGCTCGCCGAGCGCCCGGCCAACATGGCGTTCTTCCTCCGGGCGCTGCGGTCCCGCGGCTGACCGACCTGGCGCCGCGTGCTTGTTCGGCAGCGCGTGCCGGCCTGGCGGCGCCTGCCTGGTGGGCCGCCGGAGGCATGGATCGGCGTCGCACTAGCATGGTCACGTGCGACGCGCCCCCCTCGCTGCACTCCTCGGCTGCACCGCGGCGCTGTTCGGCACCGCCGCGTCGTGCGGTTCCGATACCAGTGCCATCGGCGTGGGCGAGGCCCGGCTCGCCACGGTCGTCGAGGTCGTGGACGCGCCCGCGGCCGTGACGGCCAAGGCCGCCGTGACGTTGAGCGCGGCCGCCGACGGTACCGTCACGGCGCTCCAGG
>JAEHDK010000129.1 GCA_016880465.1 Micromonosporaceae bacterium | reverse complement strand
GGCTGCGCTGGCGCGGCAGCCCGATGTAGACCTGGGTCGTCTCCAGTCGCGCGTGCCTGAGGCATTCCTGGACGACCACGATGTCGTGGTCCAGGTCGTAGACCTCGCGGGCGAACAGTCGCCGCAGGTCATGCAGCCCCACCCGGCCGTGCAGACCATGGTGCCGGAAGTGCTTGGCGGCCAGCTTGCCCAGCTGCTCCGGCGACATCGGCTGGCCGTGCTCGTCGATGAGCAGGGCCCCCGGTGGGCGGTGGCGGATGAGCTGCCAGACCGCCGGATGGGTGGGCACCGTCTGCGGGTCGCCGCCCTTCGCGGCCCGGATGAACGTCTCTTCCTCGGTGATGTCGCCCCGTTCCGTGCCGGCGCACTCGGCCCGGCGTAGGCCCTGGTAGCGGGCCAGGTAGACGGCGATGAGCAGCGGCTCCGGTGCGGCGAAGGCGGCTTCTTCGACGCCCGGCGGGACGATCCTGGCCTTCGGGGTGGGGCAGCGTTGCCGCTTGATGCCGCTGCTCGGGTTGCCGCCGGGTAGCAGGCCCCGGTCGGCGAGATAGGTCAGGAACGGCAGGATCAGGCTTTCGTAGTTCCGCCGGGTGGCCCGGGACCACTTGCGGTCCTCCTCTTCCGGGCCGGCGAGCCAGGCTTGCAGTTGCTCACGGCAGGCGGCGAGGATGCCGTAGGGCAGATCGTCGTGGAGCCGGCGCAGGCACCGGCCGGTGGCCCGGATGGTGCATGGCGACTTTTCCTCCAGTTCGAGTACCGCTAGATACTCTTCGATGAGTTCATCCATAGCCAGATCATGCGACATCGCGTCCACCTCAAGCTGCGGCTATGCGCGACACGGGCCGATCCTTGTGCCGGGTCGGCCGACCAGGATTGACCGCCCGAGCGACCGGTACCCCGCTGATGGGTCGAGCAGCCTTCCGCCGTCCGTCACCATGCTTGACCCGCTCGACCAGCCGCGCACGCAGAGCGGCAGGGACTGGTTCGGCCACGAGGTCGGCCACGGTCAGCGGATAACGCTCGTTAAGTCTGACTCCTACAACCGAGCGCCCGCGGATGAGCCAATCGAGATCGCATTTACTGGCAGTCGCGATCGCGATGGCCACCGTGACGAGCCGGCTGGGCGTGCGTCCCTGCTCCCACAGCCGCCAACTCTCGCGGTCGAGTCCGCAGGCGCGCGCGGCCTCGGCGACGTTGCTCCACCGCATGCGCTGACGGATCAGTACGAGCCTTGCCCCGAACGAGGAGTCGTCGGGAATCCAACGCTCTTCGCTGGCTGCCGAGTCCGGCGTGATGTCCGTGGTCGGTGTGGTCATGCCCAACACAGTGCCACATCGGCAACATTGGCGCCAGCCCCCAGAACACATGACATCTGCTGTTCGTGTTCCTCTTGACAGTCGATGTTGCTCATGCCTACAGTCCTCGGCATGGGTGACCCTAGCTACATCCCGATCGTCGACGCCATCGCCCGCCTCGCCGAGCATGGCCCGACGGTCACGCCGCAGACAGTGCGCCGTTGGGCCAAGGCCGGCAAGGTCCGCTCGAAGCGGCTCCGCACGGGCGGCCAGTTCCTGATCTGCGTCGAGGACATCGACGCCCTGCTCGTGGACGTGGCCGCATGATGATCCGTGCGCGCCGTGGCCCGACCCGCCTGCCCAAGTACGGCCAGCCGCGCGACATGCACTTCCGGTCCGGTGTGCCCGCCAACGGTGGTGAGCCGCCGAAGAAGGGCTGCTTCAGGCGCCTGTTCGGCTGCGGCCTGTTCCTCTTCTTCATCCTCACCCTGCCCACGTTCGGCCTGGTCGGCGTGGCGTTGCTGGTAGGGCGGTGGGCGGCGTGAGCACCGTTCGCGAGGTTCTCCAGGCCATCGTCCTGGCCCCGGAAGACAAGCTGGTCATCGTCTGGGGAAACGGCCCGTTGACGCCCGGGGAGGACAAGGAGATCCAGGAGGCTATCGACTCGGTCGGTCTTGATGGTCGCGTTCTATCGGTCTCCGGCGTCAAGCAGTTGGCCGTTCTGCGGGGTGAGCCCTCATGAGCGGCTGGATTCGCGTCATACCAATCCTCGTTCTCACAGTGGCCGCCGCCTTCGTCGGCTGGTGGGGCGCCGAGGCAGTCGGCTGGTGGGCGCTGCTTGCGACGCTGCCTATCTCGTTACTCGCTGGCATCGCCGTCGGCCGCTGGGTCGGAGAACGCTCATGATCCCCCGCCGCCGCGCCGGAACTGCGAGTCCGCATGGGACGCCGGCCCGCTACTACAACAAGCGCTGCCGGTGCCGACCGTGCATTTCCGCGGCCACCGAATACCACCGAGCATGGCTGTCCACCCGCCCGGGTCTCGAGCCTGACGCGAAGCAGCACGGCACGGCTTCCGGTTACGCCAACTACGGCTGCCGTTGCGTACGTTGCAAGGACGCCCGGGCCGAGTACCGCAGACGGAGGGCGTCATGATCCCTCGCCGCCGCGCTGTGCTCGGCATCGCCGCCACCACCCTGGCGGTTGCCGCGTTCATCACTGCCGCGCCCCGGCAGTGGACGGCCACCACGACCCCGAGCCCGTTGGAGGCAACGGGCTCGGCCCAACCCACCACGCCGGCCGGGGTGAGCACGCCGGCGACCCCGGGCACTGGCCAGCCTGAGCCGTCGCCCGCCATGCCGCCGGCCGGCGTGGTGCGGGACGTGGCCCCCGCCAACCACAACGAAGGCTTGATCGCGTTGACGGCGCGGGTGTGCGGCTCGTCGCGGAACTGGACAGCGCAGGCCGCGCTGAACCACATCGCCGGGCCGGAGTATGTGCTGCTCGACTCGGCGCGGTTGATCATTGACTGCTCGTTGCCTGCATCGTCCACGCCGCCCCCGGCGCAGGCAACGAGCACCAAGCCCCAGGCGGCCGTGACCGTGGCGTCGGCCACCTGGGTTCCGCCCCTGACCGGCCGCTGCGACCGCACCGACGACTTCGGGGCGCCGCGGTACAACCCGAACACGGGTGTGCACTACAGCCACCAGGGCCGGGACCTGCCCGCGCCGACCGGTACGCCGATCCACGCGATCACCGCCGGCAAGGTCATCTCGGCGCACGACACCGGTCGGGGCGGTCTACAGGTGCAGATCCAGTCCGGCTCGGTTGTGCTGAAGTACAACCACCTGAGCCGCTTCGCCGTCCACGCCGGGCAGCAGGTAGGCGCCGGCACGGTGATCGGCTACGTCGGCTCCACGGGCGACGCAACGGTCCCGCATCTTCACCTCGAGGTCTGGGTCAGTGGTGCGCTGCGCAACCCGACCACGTTCCTGGCCTCGCACGGCATATGGCTGGGGTGTTGAACTATGCGCCTCGTTCACTACTCCGAGCATCTCGTCGAGCGGGTCTACGCCGTCGAACAGCCGGTCATGCCGCCACGCGACTTCGGCCCAAAGCCGAAGGGCCTGTGGCTGTCCGATGAGGACGACTACGGCTGGCGCGAATGGTGCGCCGATAACGACTTTGGCGACGACCGACTCAAGATTGCACACGAGGTGACCATCGCGACGGACGCGCGCGTACTCACTATCACAAGTGCTCACGGCCTGGATGCTTTCACCGATCTGTACGGCGCTCCGGTCGACGATCGGCGGTTCGCCTACTGGATCGACTGGCCAGCCGTCGCCCAGGTTCACCAGGGAATCCTGATCACGCCCTATATCTACGCACGACGAATGGCTCCGGAGGCAACCTGGTACTACCCGTGGGACTGCGCCTCTGGCTGCATCTGGGACCCAGCCGCCATCGCGAGCATCAAGGCAGTTACCGAGGTGCCATCATGACCGCCCCCGTCGACGCCGCCGCCCGTGAGTTTCGTGTCGCTGCGCTGCTGCGCGAGGCTGGCCTGCCCGTCCCGCCGCCGCTACCGACGCCGGCACCCAGGCCAGCGCCTGAGCCGCTGCGCATCCTCGCCGACGGCCCGTACCAGCTCAAGGCCGTGCGCGGTGAGCGGGTGTTGGCCTGCGCGGTGCGTACCGCCCACGGTTGGAACATTGCGCTGCGCCGCCGGGTCCGCCACCCGGGCGGCATGTTGGAGCGGGACTGGTTCTCCTGCGACACCCGCATTGGGGCGGAACTCGCCCTGACCCGGCTCGCCCTGTTCGGCGGTGTGTCATGACCGTCCTCTGTAGACACTGCGGTGTGGACCTCGAGCCGTGCGACTGCGGCTCGGCCGTCGAGCACTGGCAGCAAACCGGCTGCCCCGGCGGCGTGTGGTGTGGTGCCCGATCGTACCGGCGCAGGCACGAACCGGCCAGCGACGAAGACATTGCCGAAGAGTCGGCCATCGAGATTGAGAGGGCGCTATGAAGGCCCGACTCGCGACCCTGTGGCGACGGTTCGCCCGGCATACCCCGTACGGCTGCGTGCGCTGTGGCCGTTGGCCCGTCTACGTCGGTTTGCCGTTCTGCCGTGCCTGCGCTGACTTTGAGCTGCATCGCGCCGTCGCCGCCTTGATCAGGGAAGGACGACTGCCGTGAGCGACCTACATCAGCGCCTGCTCGCCGCCATCGAGGCGGCTGCCCTTTATGCGGACTCGTCGCGGTGGGCGACGCTGCGCCGGTTGGCCGAAGACCGCGACGTGCTGGCACGACACAAGCCGATCCAGGAACTGGCGACGACGGTCAACCACGGCAGCCAGTGGCTGACGCTGTGCGCCTACGAGTGGCGTGACGGCGACGGTCTGCTCGTCCGCTGGGTCGACTGCCCCGACATCCTCAGCCTCGCCCGCCGTCACAACCTGGACCCGGCGGCGCCATCGTGAGCACCTGGATGGCCGTCGGCTTCATCCTCATCGCCCTCGCCGGCCTGTGGATCGTCGGCCGGTACCGGCGGTAACCAACTGCATAGACCCCCGGGCGGGACGGGCGGGAAGCCCAAGCCGCGCAAGCGGAACAGCGCCGCCGTCCCGCCCGGATCAAGCAAGACAAGAAAGGAGCGCCCGGCGGGTAGGCCGGACGCTCACGACACCGAGACATCGAAGGAGGACATCGGTGACAGACACAGAGTACAACGCGGACTCGCTGAGTCACTGGACGCAGGAAAGGGTCATTGAGGCCTTCCAGCGGCCTCTGAACTATGAGGCGCTGAACAGCCTAGCCGGCCGCATCATCCGCGACCTGATCGCCGAACGCGACAGGTTGCTGTTGCGGGCACGGGACACCTGGGCTGGTGAGCTCAACGAGTTGCATGCACGGCCTGCCTCGACCTGGCGGCTGCCGGATGACATGGGCGGCGCAACCGTCGAGGTCATCGACTGGTCCGACCGGGGTGGACTGATCCGGCATCCGGTCTATGGGGAGATGACGGTAGAGCACGCCGTACTGGTCGAGGTCCGTCCGCCGTCGATCGACGACCCGGTGGAGTGGCCGCTAGAGATGACCAACGAGGGTTGCTGGGTCATCCGACTCCGCGAACCGACCATCGACAAGGACCGCGCGGCCTGCATCGAGCTGAAGACTCCTGAAGGCGAACCGGCGAGCGGGGTGCTGCTGTCCGCAGATGAACTGCTCCATCTCGCGCAAGCGGCGTGGCGGCGCTACCAGGCTGTCACCGGCGGGGGTGCGAAGTGACCGCCGACCTGCGCTTCCTGCTGTGGTCCAATAAGTACCAAGCCTGGTGGAAGCCGGGAGCCTGGGGCTACACCGAGAATCGGGCTGAGGCCGGCCGGTTCACCGAAGAAGAGGCGGTCGCGTACGTCGTCCAGTCGTCGTACTGCGGTCGCCTGTCCGGCGTGACCTGCATGGTCGGTGACTGGGACGGTGCAAAGTGACCGCCTCGGATTACGTGCAGGGCTCCAACTTCAACCCGTTGATCCTCGTCTTCGTCTTCCTGGTCTTCGCCATGATGGCGTTGGCGTCGGCGAATGACGGCAAGTACCGATACATCGCCGCCGCAGTGGCGGCCGTCGCGGCGGTGTTCTGTCTGGCCGTCGGTTTCACGAACGGGTTCGGCGGGGTGATCGCACCGTGAGTGCCGAGCTGCAACCGACCAAGGCGCGGGTGGCGTTGCTCGCCGCCATCGCCGCGGGTGACGTGTACGCCGACGTGGGCGTCGGTGGCGGCTACAGCGGCCACGACTACATCATCGAAGACGGGCGGCACTACCGGGTCACGAACCGCGTGAACCAGGTACTGCGGGCCGGCTGGGTGCAATGGCGGAATGACGAGTCTGGCAACGGCCGCTACCTGCTGACCCCAACTGGTAAGGCTGTCCTCGACGCGCACACCGAGGCGACATCATGACCGCCACCCGCCCGGACCCGTACGTCGACCTGATGAGACCGGCGCAGGTGGCCCGCACGTTCGGCGTCCACCCGCGCACGGTCCTCCGCTGGGCGAAAGCGGGCCGGCTGTCCAGCGTGCGCACCGAGGGTGGTCACCGCCGGTACCGCCGCGACGAGGTGGCGCGGCTGGTCAAGCCTTCGGATGGTGTGCGATGACCGCCGAGATCGCCGCCGCGGCGCAGGCGTTGCGGGAACTGGCCATGGAGAACATTCGGGAGCAGACCACGGACTCCGGTGAGACGTACCGGTGGATGCTGTCACCCGACGGCGAGGAAGTCGTCGAGGACCAGACCGGCACGGTCATCCTCCGCGACGGCGGCTACATCGCTGACGATCCGGCGCCACAGTGGGCAGTCCTCGCGGACCCGACCGTTGGCCTCGCGCTCGCCGACCTGCTCGACGCACTGCTCGCCATACGCGGCCACCATTTCGTCGAACTGGACAAGGTTCGAGCGTTGGAGGATGCCACCTCTGTCCTGGCCGCCGCGATCCTGCGCAGCCCAGGCGGTGTGACATGACCGCCATCATGCGCGGCGGTGACCGCTTCGACGGGCTGATCAGGACAACGGTGGAAGTACTGGGCGACGCCATCTACCTCGCCGACACCGCCACCGACGAGGCCGGCCGGCGCGAGGCCGACGAGGTGCACCGCCGGGTGCGGGAGCCGCTGGTCAGGCTCGCCGCCGACAACCCCGGCTTCCTCGCCGACCTCGTGCTGCGCCTGCTCGAACCGCTGGCGAAGCTGCCAGCCGAACAGATCCGCATCGGCACCAAGATCGCGTTGCGTGACCTGGACTGGCCGGAGCTGATCCCCGAACTGTGGGCCAGGAGGACGACGTGAGCGCGCAGCAATACCGCCGGAGTCAGTGCGGCGAATGGTCCAAGTCTGGTCCACTTCCGCGTCGCTGCATGCTCGAGGTTTCCCATGCCGGTGAGCATGTCTTCGGCGAGAGGCCCGCCGAGCCTCGCACCTGGTCGCTGCCGCCCGAGCCGGGCCCGGAGGTCACCGCCGTGCGGGACGCCGAGGGCGCAGTCTGGCGGCTGCATGACGACGGCGCCTGGCACTATCTCGCCGCGCGCCGGGCATGGGGCAGCCTCCTCGCGGACTTCGGCCCGCTAGCCGACGCCACCGAGGAGCAGCCGTGACCGCCAACGACATCATCCTGTTCACCCTGGCCATGGTCGCGGCCATCCTGGTCGACGCGCTGGCTGTCACCTGGCTCGACGGGCGGCTGGACCCGTACCGGCGTTACCTGCGGTGGCTTCGGCGGCGCCGCGAAGCCCAGGCCGCGCAGGAGAACGAGCACGCCGCCACCATCCACACCTACGCGCCGCCGGTGGTGCGGCGGGTGCTGCTCGAGCCGACCCGGGAACTGCCCACGCTGGCCTGGACCGGGCCGAAGCACGCCCTGACGGCGACGCCGGCGCTGCCCGGCCGGCCGGTCATGTCGCCGCGCCTGCCGGTGCCGTTGGCGCTGCTGCACCGCAACCCGCAGCGGTGGATGGCGTGGACACCGACGGAGGTGGCGTGATGGCTGAGCCGTTCTACGCCGACGAGCAGATCACCCTGTATCACGGTGACGCGCTCGACGTGCTGTCGGCGCTGCCGGCCGGGTCGGTGGACTGTTGCGTCACGTCGCCGCCGTATTACGGGCTGCGCGACTACGGCACCGGCCAGTGGGTCGGCGGCGACCCGTCATGTGGGCACGACGATCAGCGGCGCGTAGTGCCGGGTGCTAGCGCCGTCTCGAGGCTGGATGGCGGTAGGCCGCCGCCCGTGCCTGCGCCGACACGTTCGGCTAACTGCCGCTGCGGCGCACAGCGGGTTGACCAGCAGTACGGGCTGGAGCCGTCGCCTGCCGCGTACGTGGAGACGATGCGGGCGGTGTTCGCGCAGGTGCGTCGGGTCCTCGCCGACGATGGGACGTGCTGGCTCAACCTCGGCGACTCGTACAGCAGCGGGGAGAAGCCGGGCACCGCAACTACCGGCAGCAGTTCAGCGAGCACGCTAACGACCTCAAGCCGGCGCGGTGCATGGGCGCCGGGGAACGTGATCGAGACCTTTACGAAACCCGGCGCCGGCCTGCCGGCAAAGAACCTCCTCGGGATGCCGTGGCGGGTGGCGTTCGCGTTGCAGGACGACGGCTGGATTCTGCGCAACGCGGTTGTGTGGGACAAGCCCAACCCGATGCCCGAGTCGGTGACGGACCGACTGTCGACCACGTACGAGCTGGTGTTCCTGCTCGTCAAGTCGCGGCGGTACCGGTTCGACCTGGACGCGGTGCGGGAGCCATTGTCGCCGGATTCGGGCAGCGCGCGCCATTCGCAGACGAGCAAGAGCAACGTCCAGGGGCTAACCGGACTTGCGGGCCACCGAGGCTTCACCAAGCAAGGTCACGACAACGGCCGTAACCCGGGCGACGTGTGGACGCTGCCGACGCAGCCCTTTCCTGCCAGCCATTTCGCGGTAATGGCCCCGGAGCTGGCCCGGCGATGCATCGTCGCCGGCTGCAAACCGGGCGGGGTTGTGCTCGACCCGTTTGCCGGCTCGGGCACGACCGGCATGGTGGCGCAGCAGCACGGCCGCCGGTTCGTCGGCATCGACCTGTCCGCCGACTACCTGAACCTGGCGCTACGGACGAGGCTGGCGCAGACGGCCATCCTGGATGAGGTGGTGGCGTGATGCCGATCGATACCGAAGCCACCGAAACCGACCTCATGGAAGTCTGGACCGGCCGATTGTCTGAGGACGCCCGCCGACGCATCGGCCACGCCACACCCGGCCGTGACTGCCCGGCGTGCCCGGCACCGCGCGACGCCCACGACAGTTGGGGCTGCGCCGCCACCGGCTGCCCTATGCCGATCGCGCTGATCACGGCGAGGCCACGATGACCCGGCCACGCCTTTTAGACCTGTTCTGCGGCGCCAGCGGGGCGGCCGTCGGCTACCACCGGGCCGGCTTCGACGTGCTCGGCGTGGACATCGCACCGCAGCCCCGCTACCCGTTCGAGTTCGTGCAGGCCGACGCGATGACGTACCCGCTCGACGGATTCGACGCGATCCATGCGTCGCCGCCGTGCCAGGGCTACAGCCGGATGCGCCACCTGCCGTGGCTGCGCAACCGCGAATATCCGCTACTTCTGGAGCCCACGAGGACGCGACTCCAAGCCGTTGGGGCGCCTTATGTCATCGAGAACGTCGAGGACGCGCCGCTGATGAAGGCCCCAGGGCTTTTCGGCTCTCACGGCATCGTGCTCTGCGGCCTGATGTTTGGCCTACCCATCTTCCGCCACCGCGCCTTCGAGACGAACATGCCGCTGGCCAGACCGCATCATCCTCGTCACCGAGGCGGCGGCCACGGCCGGCTCATCAACGAGCGTCGGTCCCAACGCACTGAAGTCCTAACCATTGCCGGCCACTCCCGCGGATGGAGCCCCGCCGAGCAAAGGGCCGCCATGGGCATCGACTGGATGAACCGTGACGAGCTCGCGCAGGCGATCCCACCCGCCTACTGCCAGTTCATCGGCGAGCAGCTGATCTCAGCTCTGGCTGTGACCTCATGACCCGCCACCTGGCCTGGGCCGGCGCCGTCGACGAGGACGACATGCACGACCGGTACGACCAGGTCCGCCAACAGAAGCTGGACCTGCACATCTGCGGCATCTGCGGCGGGTTCGACCCGGACGGGATCGGCGAATGCCGCAGCTGCTGGCGTGAGGCGGAGCCTGTCGCGCACTGCTGTTGCACCCATCAGGTAGACGATCACTGGCCGCGCGAGGGCTGCGTCTGGCGGGACTGCCCGTGTCTGTGGTGGGCGCCATGACCGACCAGCCTCCTTCCACTGTGGAGACGATGCGGGATGTCCTCACCGAACTCGACGCATCCCGCCCCCGGTCCATCCAAACCACACTCGGCCCGTCCGAGCTCGGCACCACGTGCAGTCGACAGATCGCCATGAAGCTTGCTGGGCTGCCGAGACAACTGCCAGACAAACGACCCCCTTGGGCACCGATGCAGGGCACCGCCATCCACGCACTCATGGAGGAAGCCCTGCAACGCCACAACGATCAGCTCGGCCGGCAACGGTGGCTCATCGAAGAACGGCTCGAGATCGCCCTCGACTACGAGGGCGGCATCTACGGGCACGGAGACGCCTACGACCTCGACCACGACATGGTCGTCGACTGGAAATACGTCGGCACCACCGCCCTGCGGAAGGCGAAGCGGCAGAGCGTGCCGACCGCCGAGCTCGTCTCAACGACCTACCGCACCCAGGCCCACCTGTACGGCTACGGGCACTGGAAAGCCGGGCGGGAGCCGAAGTGGGTTCGTCTCGTGCTGCTCGCCCGCTCCCACGACTACGACGACTCCGTCGAGTGGACCGAACCGTACGACAAGAACATCGCCGTCGAAGCGATCAACCGGTACTACAACATCCTCGAACTGCTCAAAGCCCTACCTGTCCAAGACAACCCGGCACTGTGGGGCGTCGTGCCCTCAGCGCCGTCTGACGACAACTGCGCCTGGTGCCCGTTCCGACGCATCGGCGGACCAGCTGATGGCACCGGCTGTCCCGGCAACACCGAAGCCAAGATCGACAAACAGGTCGCTGGCCTCATCGCCGCCTGATCACCACGAAGGAGCAACATGACCACTGCCAACGAGCTGCTCATGGGAGGCGGCGCCAAGTCCGCCAAGTTCGACCAGCTCAACGTCCCCGTCGTCGGCACCATCGTCGAGGAGCCGAAAGTCCAGCAGATGAAGAAGTACCAGAGCGAAGAGATGGACTTCTGGCCCTCCGGCGACCCGAAGATGCAGATCATCGTCACCGTCCAAACCGACCAGCGCGAAGACGATGATGATGACGGGCGACGCATCCTGTTCATCCCACCACGGATGATGCCGCCAGTCCGTGACGCCATTGCCAAGACCGGTGCGAAAGGGCTCGCCGTCGGCGGTCGCATCGCCGTGTCCTGGGTGTCCGGCACAGGTCAAGGCAAAGGCAACCCGAAGGTGTACGCCGCCGAATACCAGCCACCACAGATCGACGTCGGCAGCCTCCTCGCCCAGCCGGCACCGACCGTGGTGGCGCCGGCCAGCCTGCTCGGCAACGGGACCACTCCGGCCAACGCCGACCAGTCACGCTCTGCGCCGCCAACCCCACCGCCAGGCATCGACCCCGCCAAGTGGGCAACGTTGAGCCCTGATCAGCAGGCCGCAGTCATCGCCGCCATGCCCCCGTTCTAGACCTCGCCTCTTCCCCCCGTTCAACCCCAGGTGAGGAGAGGCGTGGAGGACAACTGGCCCGCCACCGCATACACGACGGGCGACTACGAAGACGAGCAAGCGAGCGTTGCTGCGCTCGATCGCCTGCTCGAGAAGGCGGACCTCTGGTACGTGTACCCAGAGGTCCGCGGCATGATCGCGCAACCACGCCCCGAACAGGAAGATAAGAGCGTACGCATCGACAGGGTGCTTGTGCCGATGCGTAGGCTCATTGAGCTCGGTTGGCGGCACGGCACAATCGGCGTTGAGGCCAAACGATCCGGGGTGAAGATCGGGCCGGTCATCGCGCAGGCCATGGACTACCGACGGTCGGTGTGGCGCCTCGGGGACAGCGGCACCTCCATCTGGTTGGACTGGTGCTTCGTGTGGCCCATGGCCAAACAGCAAGGCCCCATCGCCAGCGTCCTGTCCCAGCAACGCATCGGCAGTCTCAGCAGCAGCCCATACCACCTGCTCTACTTCCAGGCCGGCGAAACCACCGTGCTGGACGTTGGCTGGGATGGCGAAGTCAAGCTCGGCGACGGTAACAACGGCCGACGGGCAGGCAGCCGATGAACCGGGTTGCCGCCGCCGCCCTCGCCTGGGACCAAGCCGGGATCTGCGCCCTGCCAGCCCGCACCGACGGCTCGAAGGCGCCCAATGTCGCGTGGAAGGACTACCAGACCAGCCGCTACCCGCGCGACAAGGTGGCCACCATAACCACCGGCTACGGGCTACTGTGCGGCGCCGTCAGCGGCAATCTCGAGATGGTCGAGCTCGAAGGCCGCGCCGTCACCGAAGGTGCCTGGAAGACAATCGCGACACTCGCAGCAGCCGACCCGGCAGCAGCCGAGGTCTGGTGGACCGTCACCGCCGGACCCGACACCTATCTGGAACGCACACCATCGGGCGGCGTGCACATCCTCTACCGGATCAGCGACGGTCAACCAGCCGGCAACACCAAACTTGCCTCACGCCCAGCCCAGGCCGACGAACTCACCGACCAGGAACGGGAGATCCTAACCAAACTCCCCAACAAGGTGTTCCCCCGCGTGCTGGCGGAGACCCGCGGCGAGGGCGGCTTCGTCGTCGTCGCCCCATCCAACGGCCCCACGCACCCAACCGGCCGACCATGGACCACCATCATCGGCAGCGCCGGTCAGGTCCCCACCATCACCGCCGGCCAACGCGAACACCTCCTGCAACTCCTACGCGCCCTCGACCGAATGCCACCCGCACCCGCGGCGGCCACCGCACCGCAAACGACACCGGTAGGCGCACGGCCGGGTGACGACTTCAACAGCCGCACGGGCTGGCACGAAGTCCTTGAGCCGCACGGCTGGCGGAACTTCCACACCGACCCGCAGGGCATTGGCTACTGGACCAGACCCGGTAAGAGCATCGGCGTCAGCGCCACCACCAACGCGGTCGGCACCGACACACTGCACGTCTTCACCAGCTCAACCGAGTTCGACGCAGACAGCTGGCACGATAAGTTCGGCGCCCACGCGATCCTCAACCACCACGGCGACCACGCCGCGGCCGCCAAGGAACTAGCCGCACGCGGCTACGGCGACCAGTTCGACCAAGGAACGTTCCAGACGCAAATGCTCGCCGGCATCGTAGGCGTCGAGACCGCTCGGACCGCTCTCAGCAACATCGCCAGCACAAACCCCGAGGATGGGGACGGTCCGGTCCGGTTCTTCAAGAAGGCCAACCTCCTCGTCGAAACTCTCGCCACCGAAGTGATGACGCTGCACCCATGCGCATTGACCCGGGAGCAGCGCGTCGCCATCTACCGCGAAGGCGTCTACCACATCGACGGGCTCGCCCTGGCCGGCGTGCTCACCCGCCTACTAGGCGACCGATTCAGCCAACGCCACGAAGGCAATGTCGCAAGGTTCATCGCCGGACGCCTGCACGAGCAGGACAGCTACCTACCCGACCGATCGGAGGGCGCCACAGTCAACGTCCGCAACGGCATGGTCAACCTACTCACCGGCGAACTGCTACCCCACGACCCCGCTGTCATGTCCGGCATCCAACTGCCCGTCACATGGGAGCCGGACGCCACCTGCCCCACCTACGAAGCGTGGCTGGCCGAGGTCATCGGTGAACAGGCCGACGACCTCGAAGAGACCGTCTCCACCATGCTCGACCCGTCCCGCACCCCCACCCGCGCCATCTTCGCCTTCGGCCCATCCCGATCCGGCAAGTCCACGTTTCTACGCCTCGCCGCCGCCATCGCCGGACCACGCAACAGCGCAGCCGTCACCCTGCACCAACTCGTCGAGGACCGGTTCGCCGCCGCCAACCTCTACGGCAAGATCTTCAACTCGGCGGCCGACATCTCATCGGCACATATCGAAGACATCTCCACGTTCAAGATGCTCACGGGAGAAGACCCGATCAATGGGAATCGCAAATACGGCGGACAGTTCCTGTTCACCAACCGGGCGCTATTCGCGTTCTCGGCCAACACGCTGCCGACCGTTGGAGAATCATCCCGGGCCTATGTGGAGCGCATCAAGCCGTTCGCATTCCCACATTCGTTCGCCGGCCGTGAGAATGCCGAGATCGAGGTCTCGATGATGGCCGAACTGCCCGGCATCCTCGTCCGGTGGGTTCGCGCCTGGCAACGTCTGGCGGGCCGCGGACGGCGCCTGCCCACCCCCGCCGGGGTGTGGGCAGAGTTCGAGGAGCGGTCAGATCGGGTCCGACAGTGGGTGGCGGATTGCTGCGAGGTGACCGGCGGATCTGCCACGCCCGGATCGGTTATGCCACCGACCCGGATGACCTCGAAACGCTGGCTGGCGAGGGCGTTCAACGCGTGGGCGAAGGAGCAAGGAGGTTCACCTATGGGCGAACGTAAGATCGTCGAGCGTCTGACCAGCATAAACGGCGTCGTAGAGGTCCGTAGCAGCTTCGACAAGACACGAGGTTTATCGATCCGTGTGGTCACTGACGAGGATTCGGTTGATCTTCTGAGGGGTGGCAGTAGTGGCAGAAACTGAGCATCCTGCCCCTCATGCGCGCGCGCGGGTGTGTACGTACGCGTATGCGGAGCCAGGATGGGTTGAAACTGCCACTCTGCCACCGGGTGGACTGGCCCGATGAGCCGGCATCTGATCACCACCCCAGCCGAGTCTGGGCGCTGTCCGCGCTGCGGTGGCGCGACCCTTCGAGCCATCTCCGAAGGACTAGCCGCAATAGTCGACCCGACACCGATCCCAGCCGAATTGGAATATCAGATCCTGCTCACCGGCGCATGGACGTACACCCTGAGACCGATGACAGGAGAATTGATTCACCGAGCAGACTGGCGAATCCGCTCAGCCATGCTCGTCGGGACCATTCACGCCCAGCACGTCTGCGTCGAAAAGCCAACCCAGATGGAGCTCGAATTAGACACACCGAGAAAGAAGACCGCAGCATGAGCCGCAGCCGCGCCAAAGGCACCGCCTGGGAAACCGCCATCGTCGACTACCTGCGCGGCACCGGTGCGCCCCACGCCGAACGTCGGGCCCAGGCCGGGACGAAAGACCGCGGCGACATCGCCGGCCTACCCGGCGTCGTCATCGAAGCCAAATCTGCCGCTCGGCTCGAGCTCGGCGCGTGGCTGGCTGAAGCCGAGGCGGAGCGGGCCAACGACGGTGCCGCCCTGGCCGTCGTGTGGCACAAGCGCCGTGGGAAGGCCTCAGCCGGCGACGGGTACGTGACCATGAACGGGGCAACGTTGATCCACCTGCTACGGGCGGCCGGGTATCTGGCCGGCGCCCATCCCGACCCGGAAGGCACCACACCATGAGCACCAGAGTCGCCGACCTCGTCGAAGTCGGCCACGGCACCAACCTCGTCATGCTCTCCCTCGTCGGCCGGCAGCCGGCCTCAAGCGTTGTGCTCACCGCCAGCCAGGCCGAACGGCTCGGCCTGTACCTGATCCGCCAAGCCACCCACGCCCGTGCCGCACTCGCTGAGGAGGCCCGGCCATGACCAACAACGAACACCGACGCGAGATCGGCAACGACCTCCTCGAGGCGTGCGCGCCAGCCGGCGTCGTTGCGTTGGAGGTCGGCGAGAACCGCTGTCCGCGATTCGGCTTCCCAGCCGCAGGAGCACGCGTCGAAGTACCAGCCCTCGAGGCCGACCGTCTTTCGACTGCCGCAGCGATCTACCGCTACGAAGGGGACACCCTGACCGCGCTGAAGATCGAAGCTGTCCTCAACCAGCTCGACTTCAACCGACCGGTCCGAGTCGCCGACCTCGAAGCGGCCGAAGAACTGGCTGCCGCGGTACTCGACATCGACCAGGCCCGCCCATGACCAGCCCATTCGACCGGCCCGAACTCAACGACGCCGAGAAGACCGCCCAACGCGAGCTGCGCGACCTGCTCGTCCGCGCCGCCATCCTCGCCGTCGACATCGCATATCTCGACCATCAACAGCAGCTTGTTGTCGCCACCAAGGCCCAACAGACCCGCTTCATCGTCGAGGCGGCTATCGGAGCTCTCATCGCGGACGGCCTCATCGCCGCCACGATCGGCGATGACGAGCCGTTGCTGTCCTCGATGCGGCTGCCGGAGCATCTGCTGCCGACCGCGTTGGAGGCCCGCCCATGAGCACCGACCCAGGCAACAACCCCAACCCAACCCCCGCTGATCTGCTCGAAGCCGCCCTCAACAGTTGGGCCAAACGCAGCGGACAGACCCGACCCGAAACGGCCCTGTGCGGTGCCAAGCACGAATTCGGTCGCTGCGGACTACCCGCCAACGGTCACAACCGGCACCGCGCCCGAACCGTCTACGGCGAAGTCGAATGGAACGAACCCGAACCGACCGTCCCGGCCCGCTACCCCGCCGGCACCCGCATACTCGTCGAGGCCGAAGCCGGCCGTGAGCAACAGATCCGCCTGGTGGCACCCGATGGCAAGGGCTTCGGGCATTGGGCGCACTCCGGCGAGGTGATCGTCCACGGCACCGTTGACGAGCTAAACGAACTCCTCGCGGCAGCCGACGAACTCCTCGCGGCAGCCGAAGAAGTCGAACCTGCCATCACGGCACTACGCGCCGAGCGGGACGAGGCGCGGAAAGTGGCCGACTTCCTCGTCGAGTCACAGATCGAGCGCATCAACGCCTTGGGTGATGCGCTCGGTCACAAGCGCGACTACGACCGCCCAACCATCCAGGTCATGACCGAGCAGGTCGCCGCCCTACGCGC
>JAEHDK010000128.1 GCA_016880465.1 Micromonosporaceae bacterium | reverse complement strand
TTCTGCGCCTCGATCTGGGTCTGCGCACCCTTGATCTGCCGGGTCACCATCTTGGACTCGATGGGTACGTCCTCGGGGATGTTGAAGCGGTCCATGACCGCCTCCACCGCACCCGCGCGGAACCGGCGCATCAGCTCGTCCTGGAGCGACAGGTAGAACCGGGACTCGCCCGGGTCGCCCTGCCGGCCGCTGCGGCCGCGCAGCTGGTTGTCGATCCGGCGCGACTCGTGCCGCTCGGTGCCGAGTACGTAGAGCCCGCCGGCCCCGACCACCTCCTCGCCCTCGTGGTCGCACCGGTGCTTCCAGACCGGCAGGATCTCCTCGAGCGCCTTCTCGTACTCGTCGGGCGACTCGACCGCTTCGATCCCGCGCTGCCGCAGCTCGGCCGCGGCCAGGTACTCGGGGTTGCCGCCGAGCACGATGTCGGTACCCCGGCCGGCCATGTTCGTGGCGACGGTGACCGTGCCCTTGCGCCCGGCCTGCGCGACGATCTCCGCCTCCCGGGCGTGCAGCTTCGCGTTCAGCACCGCGTGCGGGATGCCGCGCTTGCGCAGCATCTGCGACAGGATCTCGGACTTCTCGACGCTGACCGTACCGACGAGCACCGGCTGGCCGGCCTCGTGCCGCTCGACGATGTCCTCGACGACCGCCCCGAACTTCGCCCGTTCGGTCTTGTAGATGACGTCCGGCCGGTCCGTACGGATCATCGGCCGGTGCGTGGGGATCGGTACCACACCGACCTTGTAGACCTTGTTGAACTCGGCCGCCTCGGTCATGGCGGTGCCCGTCATGCCGGCCAGCTTCTGGTAGAGGCGGAAGTAGTTCTGCAGGGTGATGGTGGCGAGGGTCTGGTTCTCCTGCTTGATCTCCACGCCCTCCTTGGCCTCGATGGCCTGGTGCATGCCCTCGTTGTAGCGGCGCCCGTGGAGGATGCGGCCGGTGAACTCGTCGACGATGAGAACCTCGCCGTCACTGACGATGTAGTGCACGTCGCGCTTGTAGAGCTCCTTGGCCTTGATCGCGTTGTTCAGGTACCCGACGAGCGGCGTGTTCACCGACTCGTAGAGGTTGTCGATGCCGAGCCGGTCCTCGACCCGGAGAACCCCCCGCTCGGTGACCGCCACCGTACGCTTCGACTCGTCGACCTCGTAGTCGCCCTCGCCGTCCGCGCCGCGACTGAGCCGCTCGACCACCCGGGCGAACTCGGTGTACCAGCGAGCCGACTGCTCGGCGGGGCCAGAGATGATCAACGGGGTACGGGCCTCGTCGATCAGGATCGAGTCCACCTCGTCGACGATCGCGAAGTTGTGCCCGCGCTGGACGAGCCCGTCCGCCGACCACGCCATGTTGTCGCGCAGGTAGTCGAAGCCGAACTCGTTGTTCGTGCCGTACGTGATGTCGCACTCGTACCCGGCGCGGTGCTCCTCGGACGGCTGGTTCGGCAGGATCACCCCCACGGACAGGCCGAGGAAGCGGTGCACCTGGCCCATCCAGGCGGCGTCGCGCTGGGCCAGGTAGTCGTTGACCGTGACCTGGTGCACACCGTCACCGGACAGCGCGTTCAGGTACGCCGGGAGCACGCTGGTCAGCGTCTTTCCCTCACCGGTCTTCATCTCGGCGATGTTGCCGAAATGCAGTGCCGCGCCGCCCATGACCTGCACGTCGAAGGGCCGCTGGCCGAGCACGCGGTGGGCCGCCTCGCGCGCGGTCGCGAACGCCTCCGGCAGGAGGTCGTCGAGGGTCTCCCCGTCGGCGAACCGCGCCCGGTATGTGTCGGTCAGTTCCCGAAGCTCGGCATCGGTGAGGTCGGTGTAGTTCTCCTCGATCGAGTTGACGGCATCCGCGATCGCCTTGAGCCGGCGCAGCTGCCGGCCCTCGCCGGCACTGAGGATCTTTTCCAGAATCGACACGGGTAGCGCTCCCCTAGACAGTCTGCTCAACCATGGTAGGCGGAGCACCGGCCCAACTGTCAGCTGCGCCGATGCCGATCACCATGATCGTGATGAAACGGACAGCCAGCCCAGAATTGGGTTTCGATCCGGGCAGTATCCGGCAGGATGGCGCCCGTGGACAGCCTGCCGCGCGAGCCGGTCGACGGAGAAGCGGTCCGGCTGCGTACGCCTCGCGAGTCGGACGCCGCGCTGGTCGCGGCCGCCTGCGCCGATCCGCTGACGCAGCGGTTCGTACCGTCGATGCCCGATCCGTACACGCGCGACGATGCGCTCTGGTGGATAACCGAGGCCAGCGAGTCGATGTGGGCCGGGGGCGGTGCGTCCTTCGCGATCACCGATCTCGGCGCGGACGAGATCATCGGCAGCGTGGCCATCAACCGGGTCATCGGCGCGCGGCATCAGGGTGAGGTGGGTTACTGGGTAGCGCCGTGGGCGCGCGGCCGGCGGGTGGCCAGCGCGGCCACGACCACCATCAGCGAGTGGGCCTTCCAGCACGGCTTCGCCCGGATGGAGTTGCTCGCCGAACACGAGAACGTCGCGAGCCAGCGGGTGGCGCTCGCGGCCGGCTACCGCCGGGAGGGCGTCCGGCGCGCGGCCGGCATCGGGCGGGACGGCGGCCGCCACGACCTCGTCGCCTGGGTCCGGCTGTGGGACGACCCGCCCGGCCCGGTCCCGCGCGCCCTGCCCGATGTCGCGGGTGGGCAGCTGACGGACGGTGTCGTCATCCTCCGTCCGCTGCGGACGGACGACGTCGATGACCTGTACGCCCTGACGAACCTGCCGGAGGTGGTCAACTCGACCGTGCCGCCGGTACCGCCCGACCCGGCCGAGATCGCGCTGCGCTGCGCCCGGGCGCCCAGCCGGTGGCTCGCCGGCGAGCGGATCGACCTGACCATCCGCGACGCGGCGACGGGCCGGTTCACCGGTGAGATCGGGCTCTACTACCAGGAGCCGACCACCGGGCAGGCCATGATCGGGTACAGCATGGCGCCGAAGTGGCGCGGGCGCGGATTCGCCACCCGGGCCGTGCGGCTCGTCGCCGACTGGGCCTTCGGCCACACCGACATCGCCCGGCTGATCGCCGGTACGGCGCCGTCGAACGTCGCGTCGCAGCGGGTGCTCGAGCACGTGGGCTTCCAGCGGGAAGGGCTGCTGCGCGGCCGCCTGCCGAGCGCCGCCGGACCGCGCGTCGACGACCTGCTCTACGGCTTGGTCGCGCCCGGCAGCTAGGCCCGGCGCACAGCCGGCGCCCGCGCGTCGGCGCTTGCGAGCAGAACCGGTGCGACCCGTCAAGTCCCGATCGTGGTCGGTGGCCCCCGGCTACCGGGTGGTCACGCGGCGAGGCTGATGACGCCGTAGTCATAGCCCTTCCGCCGGTACACCACGCTCGGCTCCCCCGACTCCTTGTCCAGGAACAGGTAGAAGTCGTGGCCGACCAACTCCATCTGGAACAGCGCGTCGTCGACCGTCATCGGGTCGGCTGGGTGTTGCTTCGCCCGGGCGATGTGCCAGGGCCGGTCCTCGTCGACCTCCTCGACGGCGGTGCCCGCGGGCTCCGCGGCCAACTCGGCACCCGCCCCGACCGCGGATCGCGCCGCGGCGG
>JAEHDK010000127.1 GCA_016880465.1 Micromonosporaceae bacterium | reverse complement strand
GGGGCAACACCCTGGAGGTGACCCGGGGAGTCGAGGAGGCGCTCAGGGCGATGGCGCCCGGCCTCACCGGCATCAGGGTCGATACGGAGATCTTCCGGCCGGCGACCCTCATCGAGAAGTCGGTGGACAACCTGAGCCGGGCAATGGTCGTCGGCTTCATCCTGGTGGTCCTGATCCTCATCCTCTTCCTCTTCGAATGGCGCGTTGCCCTGATCAGCGTCGTGACGATCCCGTTGTCGCTGGTCGCCGCCGGGCTCGTGCTCTACTGGGCCGGCGCCACGATAAACACGATGGTGCTCGCGGGCCTGGTGATTGCGCTCGGCGTACTCGTCGACGACGCCATCATCGACATCGAGAACATCGTGCGCCGCATCCGGCAGCACCGACGGCAGGGCAGTACGGCGTCGACCGCGTCCATCATTCTCGACGCCTCGCTGGAGGTGCGCGGCCCTATCGTGCAGGCGACGATGATCATCTTGGTGACCACCGTCCCGATCTTCCTGCTCGGCGGGCTGACCGGCGCGTTCTTCCGGCCGATGGCGCTCGCCTACGGCCTGGCGATCCTCGCCTCCCTGCTGGTCGCCCTTACGGTCATTCCGGCGCTGGCCCTGATGCTGCTGGCGAAGGCGCCGATCGAGCGCCGGCACTCACCCGTGGTGGGCTGGCTGCAGCGTGGCTACACCGCGCTGCTGGCCCGGATCACTCCCCGCCCATTACTGGCCTACGGCACCGTTGCCCTGGTCATGGCGTCCGGCGTCTTCGTCGTGCCGCGCCTCGGCCAGTCCCTGTTCCCGGCCTTCAAGGAGCGCGACTTCCTGATGCACTTCGTGGCGCAGCCGGGCACCTCGCGCGAGGAGATGGTCCGCATCACGACGCAGGCCAGCAAGGAGCTCAGGGCGATTCCCGGCGTACGGAACTTCGGCGCCCACATCGGCCAGGGCACGTTGGCCGACGAGGTCGTGGGCATGAACTTCGCGGAGAACTGGATCAGCATCGACCCGTCCGCGGACTACGACAAGACGCTGGCCGCCGTACAGCGGGTGGTCGACGGCTACCCCGGCTTGCAGCGGGACGTGCAGACGTACCTGAAGGAGCGGACGAAAGAGGTACTCACCGGCACCGGCGAAGCCATCGTGGTGCGCATCTACGGCAACGACTTCGACACCCTGCGGCAGCAGGCCGAGGAGGTCAGGGAGCTCCTCTCGGCGACCGACGGCATCGTCGAGGAGCACGTCTCGCTGCAGACCAACATCCCGCAGCTGGAGATCGAGGTGGACCTGGCCAAGGCATCCGCGTACGGCATCAAGCCGGGTGAGGTCCGCCGTACGGCCGCGATGTTCGTGGCCAGCGAGGAGGCGGGCGACATCTGGCGGGACGGCAAGAACTACGAGATCCATGTGTGGAGCGTCCCGGAGGCGCGGAACAGCATCGAGTCCGTTCGCGAGCTGTTGATCGACGCGCCGGACGGCCGCAAGGTACGCCTCGGCGACCTGGCGAACCTGAAGATGACGCCGACTCCGAACATCGTCAACCGGGAGAACAACTCGCGCCGCATCGACGTCGGAGCCAACGTGGCCGAGGGCAAGGACCTCGGCGCCGTCGCCGGTGAGGTCAAGCGCCGCCTGCAGCAGGTGAGCTTCCCGCGCGGCTACCACGCGGAGATGCTCGGCGAGTTCCAGGAGGCGCAGAGCGCGCAGCGGCGGCTGCTGCTCTACTCCGGCATCGCGCTGGTGGGGATCCTGCTCCTGCTGGTCACCGCCTTCAACAGCTGGCGGCTCGCGTTCCTCGTCCTGCTCACGTTGCCGATGGCGCTGGTCGGCGGAGTGCTGGCGGCGTACCTGGGCGGCGGCGTGCTGTCGCTCGGCTCGCTCGTGGGCTTCTTCACCGTACTCGGCATCGCCGCCCGCAACGGCATCCTGATGGTCAACCACTTCCAGCATCTGGAGCGGGCCGAAGGGGAGACCTTCGGCCGGGACCTCGTACTGCGGGGGGCCCGGGAGCGCCTCTCGCCGATCCTGATGACATCGCTTGCGACCGGGCTCGCCCTGGTCCCCCTGGTCGTCGCCGGGAGCCTGCCCGGCCACGAGATAGAACACCCCATGGCCGTGGTCATCCTCGGCGGCCTGGTCACCTCGACGCTGCTGAACCTGTTTGTGCTGCCGTCCTTGTACCTGCGGTTCGGCGAACACCGGCGGACCTCGCGGGGCTGGGTCCAGCGGGCGTTCAGCAGGGCCACGGTACGGTCCCGGCCGCAGGTGGAGAGCGGGTGACGATGGGCTCCAAGGCCGGCGTGGCGGTGGAAGCGGTACGCCTCACCAAGCGGTTCGGCCCTCGTACCGCGGTGGAGGGGCTGAGCTTCACCGCGCGCCGGGGTGACGTGGTGGGGCTGCTCGGCGCCAACGGCGCCGGCAAGACGACGACCATCCGGCTGCTCACTGCGGTGCTCGCGCCGACGAGCGGCCAGTTCGCGGTCGACGGCTATCCGTCCACCCACCCGATGGAGATCCGGCGGCGCGTCGGCGTACTGCCCGAGAGCGCCGGCTACCCCGGGCATCAGACCGGCCGGGATTACCTGTGCTACCACGCGCGGCTGTTCGGCCTGGCGCGGCCCGACGCGGTACGCGCAGCCACCCGCCTGCTGACCGAGGTCGGTCTGGCGGACCGTGCCTTGTCCCGGATCCGGACGTACAGCCGGGGCATGCGCCAGCGGTTGGGCATCGCGCGCGCGCTCGTCAACGACCCGGCCGTGGTGTTCCTCGACGAGCCGACGTTGGGACTGGACCCGGCCGGCCAGCGCCAGGTGCTCGCCCTGGTACGGGATATCGCGCTGCGCCGCGGTACCACCGTCATTCTCAGTACGCACACGTTGCCCGAGGTCGAGGAGGTGTGTACCAGCGTGTTGATTCTGGACCGGGGCCGGCTGGTGCTCTCCGGCACGGTGGGCGACCTGACCGACGCCGTCGTGCCGCGGTCCGGCCTGCTCAGAGTGCCGGTCGACCTCGTCGGCCGGGCCAGAGACGCGCTCGCGGGGATCGCCGGGCTCGGCGTCGCCGCCGACGAGCAGCGGGACGTCCTGCGGATCTCGTTGACCGGCGAACCCGACGGCCGGTGGGGCCGGGAGACCAGCCTGAACGACGCGCTGCACGCGGTGCTCGGCGCCGGCGTACCCGTCCTGTCCTTCGCGGTCGACGGCTCGCGGCTCAGCGACGCGTTCCTCGCCATGACGCGGGAGGGCGGCCGGTGACAGCGGGCAGCCACGGGATCGACCGCGCGGGCGGCACGGCACCGGCCGGACGCGGTGCCGGCGGGGGCTGGCGAGTCGTCGCCGAGCAGGAGTGCCGCGACCTGTGGCTAGGTGGCCGGGGTCCGTTGCTGCTCCTGGCCTTCAGCGTCCTGCTGAGCGTGGTCACCTACCTGGCCGCCACCAACCAGGTGCTGAACTTTCTCGAGCAGCGCGAGGCGGTCAACCTCACCCTGCAGGTGGCCGTGGCGGTCGGCGTGCTGGGCACGCTCGTCGTCAGCGCCGACGCCATCAGCGGCGAGCGGGAGCGCGGGACGCTGGAGACCCTGCTGCTCACGCCGGCCTCGCGCCGCGGAATCGTGCTCGGCAAGCTGGTGGCCGCGCTGTCCCTGTGGCTGGCCGCGTTCCTGGTCAGCGTGCCGTACCTGTGGGTGCTCGGCCGCGGGGTTGCGATCGTCGGCGAGGCGCTCGTGCTCGGCCTTGCCGTGGGCACGCTGCTGGCCATCGGGCTGGCGGCGGTCGGCCTGCTCGTCAGCGCCGCCGCCCGGTCGAACAAGGTGAGCCTCGCGGCGAGCGTCTTCCTGCTGCTGGCGCTGTTCGCACCGAGCCAACTGCCGAGCATGAAGAGCTGGATCGGCGACCTCCTCGTCCGGCTCAACCCGGTCGGTGCGGCGACACGCTACCTGACCGCGGTACTGGTCGACGGGCATGGCTGGAGCCGCGACCTGTCCTATCTCGGGTCGCCGGCGCTGACCGCGATCGTGGCCGGCGGCGCACTCGTCGTCGCCGGCGGGCGCATCGTCCGGCTCAACCCGGGGGTGAGCGGGGGATGAGGAGGTGGCCCGTACTCGCTGGCCTGCTGCTCGCGCTGGCGGCGCCGGCCAGCCCGGCGGCCGCGGCGCCGGACGGGGCCATCGAGGTGACGCTCGACCAGAGCCGCATCGACGCCGTCGTGGGCACCGTGCTCACGGTGGAGTCCCGGATCGCCAACGTAGGCGAGGCGCCGACCGACCGGCTGGTGGCGCACCTGAACGTGGCGAGCCTCGACGGGGTGTACGTCGACCTGGAGGACTGGTCGGCGGAGGTCACCCGCGACGTACCGCCGCTGGAACCGGGCGGCAGTACGGCGTTGTCCTGGCGGTTCCACGCCGTCAACGCCGGCAGCTTCGCCGTCTACGTGGTGCTTGTCCCCGCCGGCGCCACCCCGGCCGGCACCGGGCCGTTGCTCGCCAGCGCACCCGTACGCATCACGGTGGCCGGGCAACGGACGCTCACCGCCGGCGGCGCACTGCCCGTCGTCCTCGTCGTACCGATCCTTCTCGGACTCCTGGCGGGCGGGGCGCGCTACCGCGTCCGGCGTACCGCGGCATAGCCCGCTGGTGGGTCGTCGATCGGGTGGTCGCGCGGTCGTCGCCGGGGCTGCCGGCGCGGCGCGGTGAACCGGGGCGGTGGCCCGGGCTGCCGGCCGGTCGGCACCAACTGGAGCGCGGGATCGGCGCACAGGATGGCCTTCTCCAGCTCCTGCAGTTCGGGTTGCGGATCGAGTCCGAACTCGTCGACGAGCCGGCCGCGGGCCAGCCGGTAGACGTCCAGGGCGTCGGGGGCACGGCCGGCCCGGTAGAGGGCGAGCATCAGTTGGGCCAGTAGTCGCTGGCGGTACGGGTGCTGCACGGCCCAGTCGGTGAGCTCCGCGATCACGGCGCCGTGCCGGCCGAGGCGCAGCTCCGCGTCGAGCCATTCCTCCAGCGCCGCCAACCGCGCCTCTTCCAGACCCCGGCAGAGCTGGTCGGTGAGCGGCGTGGCCACGTCGGCGAGTGGGGGACCGTGCCACATGTCGAGCGCCCGGCGCAACAGGGTGGCCTTCGCGACGTCGTCGAACTCGGCGCGGGCTCCCGCGACCAGCGCCCGGAAGCGATGGGCATCGACGCACATCGGATTGGCCCGCAGCACGTACGTCTGTCCGTGAGTGACGATCTCCACGGCGCCGCGATCCGTTCTCGCCCTCGCCAGTACGGCGCGCAACCGCGAGACACGGACGTGCACGGCGTGCCGAGCAGTCCGGGGCGGGGTGTCCGGCCACATCAGGTCCACCAGCCGGTCGACGGGCACCAGTTGGTTGGCCTTCAGCGCCAACACCGCCAACACCAGCCGTTGTTGCCGGGGTCCGAGATCGACCTGGCGTCCTCGGGTCCACGCCTCTACCGCGCCCAGCAGCCGGAAGTCCACGGCACCCCCTGGTACGCATCGCCTGGCCGCGGCTCGAAGCGCAACCGACGGCGCCCGTACCTGTCAAAGCAAGGGTCAGCTTCCCGACATTGAAGTCACCCGCAAGCGTGAGCGCGAAAGCAGCATTGTCGGCCTTAGCAGCCGGTCAGGCAATGCAATGACTTATGGGTACGAATGGGGGATTGTTCGGTGGCCCGCCACAGCCCGTCGACGCCGTCGACGGCGATGTCGGCCGCGAACCCGTCGGCCCGCAGCCGGTGCCACCCGGTGGCTGACTGCCCGCTGAGCGCGGATCGGTCGATTCTCCCCCGGCACCGCCGGCCTCGGCTTACTTTAGACGTATCTGACCGTCTTCTAGCTGGTTAGTGGTTTTACCTGGAGAGCCGCGATGGATGTCGAGATAACCCTTCGGGTCGACGGTACGGAGCACACGCTCGTCGTGGACACCCGGACGACGCTGCTCGATGCGCTGCGCGAACGGCTCGGCAACACCAGTCCGAAGAAGGGCTGCGACCACGGGCAGTGCGGCGCCTGTACCGTCCTGCTCGACGGCTGGCGGGCGGTCAGCTGCCTGGCGTTGGCCGTGGCCCACGACGGGGCCACCGTCATCACGGCCGCCGGGCTCACGACGAACGGCGAGCTGCACCCACTCCAGCGGTCATTCGTCATATTCGACGCCTTCCAATGTGGCTACTGCACGCCGGGCCAGATCGTCTCCGCGGTCGGGAGGCTGGACGAGGTGTCGGCGGGGTGGCCCAGCGCGGTGACGGCACCGGGCGCGGTCGATGTCGTGCTCGACGACGACGAGATCCGCGAGCGGATGAGCGGCAACCTCTGCCGCTGTGCCGCGTACGCGAAGATCGTGCCCGCGATCCGTGAGGTCGCACGCGGATGAGGCCGTTGCGTTACGCCCGCCCGGACACGGTCACGCAGGCCGTCACGCTGGTCGCCGGCGAGCCGCGCGGCGCCTACCTGGCCGGCGGTACCAACCTGGTGGACCTGCTGAAGCTCGGGGTGGCGAACCTGGATCTCCTCGTCGACGTGCGGCGGCTGACCTCCACCAGCATCGACGAGCTGCCCGACGGCGGCGTCTTGATCGGCGCGGCGGTGCCCAACGGTGAACTGGCCGCCCATCCCGTTATCCGGCAACGCTATCCGGTGCTGTCGGAGGCGGTCCTCGCGGGCGCCTCGGGTCAGCTGCGCAACGTCGCCACCACCGGCGGGAACCTGTTGCAACGTACCCGCTGCGCGTACTTCCAGAACGTGACGACGCCCTGTAACAAGCGCGAGCCGGGCACCGGCTGCTCGGCCCGCGAGGGGTACCAGCGCGAGATGGCCATCTTCGGCGCCTCGCCGGAGTGCGTGGCCACCCATCCGTCGGACCTGGCGGTCGCGCTTGCCGTACTCGAGGCGCAGGTCCATACCCACGGGCCCGATGGTGGGGGCCGGCGGATCCCCCTGCTCGACCTGCACCGCCTGCCCGGGCACGAGCCGCAGCGGGACACCGCACTCGGGCACGGCGAACTGATCACGGCGGTGGAGCTGCCGCCCCTGCCGTTCGCCGCCACCTCGCGGTACCGGAAGATCCGCGACCGGGCGTCGTACGCCTTCGCGCTCGTCTCGGTGGCCGCGGCGCTCGACGTCGCCGGCGGCGTCGTCCGGGACGTCCGGATCGCGCTCGGCGGCGTGGCGCACAAGCCGTGGCGCGCCACCCGGGCCGAGCAACGGCTGCGCGGTGAGCCGGCCGGCGAAGCCAGCTTCCGGGCCGCGGCCGACGCCGAGCTGGCGGCCGCGGAACCCTTGCCGGGCAACGCGTTCAAGGTACGGCTGGCCCGGGCGGCCATCACCCGGACGCTACTCGACCTCACCCAGGCCGCCGGGGGGAGCGGCCGATGACCATCACTCCGGTGGCGATGGGCCAACCGCTGGACCGGCTCGACGGGCCGGACAAGGTGCAGGGCCTGGCGCGCTACGCCTTCGAGCACCAGGTCGACCGGCCCGCGTACCTGTACCCCGTGCAAGCGACGATCGCCAACGGCCGGATCAGGTCGATCGTTGCGGCGCCGGCCAGCGCCGAACCGGGTGTGCTGACCGTACTCACCCACGACAACGCACCGCGGCTCGCGGTCCAGGGCGGCGAGACGGGTGTCCTGCAATGCGACCGGATCGCCTTCCGCGGCCAACTGGTCGGCGCCGTCGTTGCCGAGACCTCGGAGGTCGCCCGGTACGCGGCCGGACTGGTCCGGCTCACGTACGACGAGCTGCCGCACGACGTCGAGCTGACCGCGGACCGCGCCGGCCTGCGTACTCCGGCACAGGTCATCCCGCTCTTCCCGATGGACACCGAGCAGGGCGACGTCGAGGGCACGCTCGCCGCGGCCGCCGTCATGGTGGACCGGACGTACCGCACGGCGATGTACCACCACAATCCGATGGAGCCGCACACCACCGTCGCGACCTGGACCGACGACGGGCTCACGCTCTACGTCTCCACGCAGTCGGTCTACGCGGTCAAACGGACGGCCATGCAGCTGTTCGACCTGCCCCCCGACCGGGTACGGGTGATCTCGCGCTACGTCGGCGGCGCGTTCGGCGCGAAGGTCTACCAGCGGGCCGAGATCGTGCTCGCCATCATGGCGGCGCGCGCCGTGCCCGGCCGGCCGGTGCGGTTCGCACTCACCCGGCAACAGATGTTCTCCCAGGTCGGCTACCGTACGCCCACGATCCAGCGGGTCCAGCTCGGGGCGGACGCCGGTGGCCGGCTGGTCACCCTCGCACACGGCTCCATCGAGCAGACCTCGACGATCGAGGAGTTCGCCGAACACGCCACGCGGATGACCCCGGTCATGTACGCGGCACCGAACCGGCGGACCACCCAGCGGGTGGCGGCGCTCGATGTCCCGACGCCGACGATCATGCGGGCGCCGGGGGAGTGCTCGGGCATGTTCGCGCTGGAGTCCGCGATGGACGAGCTGGCCATCGCGTGCAACCTCGACCCGGTCGAGCTGCGCATCCGCAACGACCCGCCGACCCACCCGGTGACCGGGCAGCCGTTCTCCAGCCGCAACCTGGTGGCGTGCCTGCGCGAGGGGGCCCGCCGCTTCGGTTGGCCGGGCCGGGATGCGACGCCGCGGGCCCGGCGCAGGGCCGGCTGGTTGCTCGGTACGGGCATGGCCGCCTCGACCTATCCCACCTTCCGGCTGCCCGGCTCGGTGGCCCGGATCTCGGCCGGCCCGGACGGCCGGTACGCGGTGCAGGTCGCCGCCGCGGACCTGGGTACCGGCACCTGGACCGCGCTGACCCAGATCGCCGCGGATGCGCTGGAGGTCAGCTGCGCCGACATCGAGCTCGGGATCGGCGACACCGCCTACCCGATGGCCTCGGAGGCGGGCGCGTCGACCGGCATCATGTGCTGGGGCACGGCGATCGTCGAGGCAGCCCGGAAGCTCCGCAAGACCCTCGACGGCCAGCACGGCGGTACGGTGCCGCCCGAGGGGCTGACCGTCGAGGCCGCGATGCCGGACAACGAGTACGCGAAGCAGTACGCGATGCACACCTTCGGCGCCCAGTTCGTCGAGGTGCGGGTCAACGAGGAGACCGGCGAGGTACGCGTACCGCGCATGGTCGGCGTCTTCGCGGTCGGCCGGGTGATGAACTCCAAGACGGGCCTCTCGCAGCTCCTCGGCGGGATGACCATGGGACTGTCCATGGCGCTGTTCGAGAACAGCGTGGTCGATGCCCGCTTCGGCCACGTGGTCAACCACGACTTCGCGCAGTACCACATCGCCAGCAACGCCGACGTCGGCTCCGTCGACGTGCACTGGATCGACGAGCACGACCCGTACGTCACCCCGATGGGGGCCAAGGGCATGGGCGAGATCGGCATCGTGGGTACCGCGGCGGCCATCGCGAACGCGGTGTACCACGCGACCGGGGTCCGGGTCCGCGAGCTGCCGATCACCCTGGACAAGCTGCTGAGCCCGGAGTAACGCCCGACCCGGTCAGTCCGTACCGGCTCGGGGAACCACCAGCCCGGTCTCGTACGCGGTGACGACGGCCTGCGTACGGTCGCGTACGCCGAGCTTGCCGAGGACCCGGCTGACATGGGTCTTCACGGTCTCGTCGCTGACCACCAGGCGCGCGGCGATCTCGGTGTTCGACAGGCCGCCGGCGATCAACCGCAGCACCTCGGTCTCCCGCGGGGTCAGCGCGTCGAGGACGGCCGGTGGCCGCAGCGGCCGCGGCCGGAGCCGGGCGAACTCCCCGATCAGCCGCCGCGTGACGGTCGGTGCCAGCAGCGCCTCACCGGCCGCGACGACCCGTACCGCGTCGAACAGCCGCTCCGCGGTCACGTCCTTGAGCAGGAAGCCGCTGGCCCCGGCACTGAGCGCGTCGTACACGTACTCGTCGAGGTCGAAGGTGGTGAGCATGAGGATCCGCGGCCTGGCCGGCCCGGTTGGGTTCGCTCCGGCGGTCGCCGTCGCGGCCGCGGCGATCCGCCGGGTGGCCTCGATGCCGTCCACGAGCGGCATCCGGACATCCATGAGCACGATGTCCGGGTACCCGATCAGCCGGGAGGCGGAGACCCGCAGGGCCCGCGCGGCGCGGTTGGGCTGGTACCCGAGCGCGGCGATGGCCTCCTCGACCCGGGCCCGGGTCCCGGGACAATGACATCGCAGAGCTTCGCTGTCAAGGGGGCATCAGTGGCGGCACCGCAGCCGTACCTGCACGGGCACGTCACGTGCCTCCGCGCACCCGTCAGCTGGCTGTCACCCGTGGACGGTCAGCTCGGCGGCGGCGCGGACGGGCTCTACGTCGCCGACCGGCGGGTGCTGTCACGGCTGGAGGTGCAGGTCGACGGCCGCTCACCGGTGCCGCTACGGGCCACCTGCCGCACTGCCGCCGAGGCCCACTTCGTCGGCGTCCTGCCGGGGCTGGGCGACCGGCACACCCCGGACCCGACCGTGTGGCTGGAGCGCACCCGGCGCGCCGGCACCGACGGGGGCACGGAGACCATCCGGCTGCGCAACGCCTCCCGGGAGCCGGTCGACGCGGAGCTGACCGTGGCCGTCGCCGCCGACCTGGCGTCGATCGGCGTGGTGAAGTCGGGCCAGAGCACCGCCGTCGTGGTACCGGAGACGGCCGGCGGGCGCCTGGTGTGGGCCACGCCGGACGGTCTTGAGGTGGCGCTGTCGGCCAGCCCGGCGCCGACCGTCGGGAGTGGACTGTTGCGGTGGCGGGTCACGGTCGAGCCGGGGGCGAGCTGGACGACCGAGCTGGTGGTGACTGTCCGGTCGCCGCGTACGGGCGGCTTCCGGCCGGTCGGCGCGGCCGCCCCGGCCGCCTGGCACGCCGCGCCGCTGACCGTACGCGCCGACGACCGCCGCCTCGATGCGCTGGTCGCCACCGGCGTCGCCGACCTCGACGCGCTCCGGCTCACCGACCCGGCGGAGCCGACCGACGGGTACGTGGCGGCTGGCAGCCCGTGGTACCTCACCCTGTTCGCCCGCGACGCGCTGTGGACGCTGCTGCTCGCGATGCCGCTCGGACCGGAGCTCGCGGCGGGCACGCTGCGGGCCCTCGCGCGCCGCCAAGGCACCCGGGTCGACCCCGGCACCGAGGAGACCCCCGGCAAGATCCCGCACGAGCTCCGGCCGGCCGACGCGGCGACCCGGCTGCCGCCGGTGTACTACGGCACGGTCGACGCGACGCCACTGTTCGTCCTGTTGCTGGCCCGCGCGTACCGATGGGGGATGCCGCAGGCGGAGGTGGCCGCGCTGCTGCCCGCGGCCGAGCGGGCGCTCGAGTGGCTCGCCGCGCATGGCGACCCCGATGCCGACGGTTTCGTCGAGTACCTGCCGAGCGGCGGCGGCCTGGCCAACCAGGGCTGGAAGGACTCGGGCGACGGGGTGCAGCACGCGAACGGGCGGCTCGCGGTGCCGCCGCTCGCGCTCGCCGAGGTGCAGGCGTACGCGTACCAGGCGGCGTGCGAGGGAGCGGACCTGCTCGACGCGTTCGGCCGGCCCGGCGGTACGCGCTGGCGGGCCTGGGCGGACCGGCTGGCCGACCGGTTCCGGGCCGTGTTCTGGCTGTCCGATGTGGACGGGCCGTACCCGGCGATCGCGCTGGAGGCGGGGAGGTCCCCTGTGGACGGTCCGGCGTCGAACATGGGCCACCTGCTGGGCACCGGGCTCCTCAACCCGGCCGAGGAGGCGCTGGTCGCGCAGCGGCTGACGGGCCCGGCGATGAACAGCGGGTACGGCCTGCGTACGCTCGCCGCGACCGCGGCCGGATTCAACCCGCTCTCGTACCACGCCGGCTCGGTGTGGCCGCACGACACCGCAGTGGCGGTGCTGGGCCTGGTCCGGGCCGGGTACGCCGCGGCCGCGGTGCCGCTGCTCGGTGGCCTGCTCGACGCCGCACCGGCATTCGACTACCGGCTGCCCGAGTTGTACGGCGGCCTGCCCGCGAGCGAGGGTGCTCCCGTGCCGTACCCGGCCGCGTGCCGGCCCCAGGGCTGGACGGCCGCGGTGGGCCCGGCGCTGGTACAGGCCCTGCTGGGGCTGGACGTCGACGTGCCGGCCGGCCGCGTCCGCCTCCGGCCGATCGCACCCTCGCCGGTCGGCGGGTACGACGTGCGCCACATCCGGCTCGGCGCGGCCGGCACGCTCGCCGTGCGCGTCGATGCCGCCGGTCAGGTGGTGGACGCCACCGCGCCCGGGCTGGCCGTGGAGGTGGCCGGAGCCGTCGTGGTACCGCGTCCCCGGGCCGCCGCGGAGCCCGCCGGGACCATGGCGCCGCAGGCCGGGCCGCCGCAGGCCGGGCTGCCGCAGGAGGATCCGGCGGCGAGCTGATCGCGTCAGTCG
>JAEHDK010000126.1 GCA_016880465.1 Micromonosporaceae bacterium | reverse complement strand
GTCGAGATCTCCGAACGGTGGCGGATTCCGGTGATGCTGCGGTTGACCACGCGGGTCTGTCATTCAAAGACGGTGCTCCGCCCCTCTCCCAACGTACCGCAGCCTGCGAGTCCGACGTTTGAACACGACATCCAGGGGCGGGTAATGATTCCCGCCCATGCCCGCCCGGCGCACCGCCGGCTGCGCCAGAAGCTGGCCGACGCGGGACCCGGGTGGGAGTTCATCCACACCCACTTCGCGTTCGGCTACCGCTTCGGCGCGGAGCATTCACAGCCTTTTCACATCTCGGCCACAAGGCCGTAACAGACTGCCGGCGGGGCTCCGCGAGCCTGTCGGTCGATGATCCGACAAAAGGAGAAATTCCACATGTCACGTAAGTGGCTTGCCGCCGCCACTGCCGGTGTTATCGCTATCACGGTCACCGCATGCGGCTCTGACGACAACAGCAGCACGAGCGCGAGCGGGAAGGCCGCCGGGATGTTCGTCCGGGCCTTCGAGCCCTTCGTACCCCGGCCGGCCGACTTGCCCTTGCCGCCCTCGCCCCGACCCACCCGGGTCTTGGCAGTCTTCGAGCCCGGCGCCGGGCGCAGGTGGTGCAGCTTGATCGCCATTTACTCGACCTCCTCGAACGTCACGAGGTGGGTCACGGTCGCGATCATGCCCCGGATCTCGGGGCGGTCTTCCTTCACCACCACGTCGTTGATCCGCTTGAGACCCAGCGTACGCAACGTCTCCTGCTGATTACGCTTGGCTCCGATCTTGGACCGAACCTGGGTTACCTTCAGCCGCGACATCACGCTCACCCTCGCCTTCCGTGGCCGCCGCCACCGCCGGCCGGGCTCGGGACCCCGGCCCGGGCCGCGAGCAGCGCGGCGGGGGCCACGTCCTCGACCGGCAGGCCGCGCCGGGCCGCGATCGCCTCGGGCGACTCCAGCATCCGCAGTGCGGCGACGGTCGCGTGCACGATGTTGATCGGGTTCGCCGAGCCGAGGCTCTTGGACAGCACGTCGTGGATGCCCGCGCACTCCAGTACGGCGCGCACCGGGCCGCCGGCGATGACGCCGGTACCCGCGCTCGCCGGCTTGAGCAGCACCACGCCGGCGGCCTCCTCGCCCTGCACCGGGTGCGGGATCGTAGCGCCGATCCGCGGCACCTTGAAGAAGTGCTTCTTGGCCTCCTCGACGCCCTTGGCGATCGCCGCCGGCACCTCCTTGGCCTTGCCGTAGCCGACGCCGACCGTACCCTCGCCGTCGCCCACCACGACCAGCGCGGTGAAGCTGAACCGGCGGCCGCCCTTCACCACCTTGGCGACCCGGTTGATCGCGACGACCCGCTCCAGGTGCGGGGTCTTCTCGACCGGCGCGCGGTCGCGGCCACCGTCGCGGCGGTCCCGGCGACCGCCCTCACTGCCGCCGGACCCGGCGGGTCCACCACCGCGGCGCTGCTGACCTGGCATCTATGTCCACCAATTCCTTCCGGCCGGCGTGGCCTAGAACCCGAGCCCGGTCTCGCGGGCAGCGTCGGCGAGTGCCGCGATGCGGCCGGCGTACCGGTTGCCACCGCGGTCGAACACGACCTTGTCGATCCCGGCCGTCCTCGCCCGCTCGGCGAGCAGCGCACCGACCTTGCGCGCCTGGTCGCTCTTCGCGCCGCCGGTGCCCCGGATCGACGCGTCGAGGCTCGACGCCGACGCGAGCGTGTGCCCCTTGGCGTCATCGACGATCTGCGCCGTGATGTGCCGCAGCGAGCGGGTGACGACCAGGCGGGGCCGTTCGGGCGTACCGAAAACGGTCTTGCGCACCCGGAAGTGCCGGCGTGCGCGCCCGACCCGACGGATGGCCGCGGTACCGCCACCGCGGCGCTTGAGCAGCGTGGCCGTCACTTCTTACCTGCCTTCCCGGCCTTGCGCCGGATCACCTCGCCCTGGTATTTGACGCCCTTGCCCTTGTACGGCTCGGGTGGGCGAATCTTACGAATCTTGGCCGCGACCTCACCGACCTGCTGCTTGTCGATGCCGGCCACGTGGAACACCGTGGGCCGCTCGACGGTGAACGTGATGCCCTCCGGAGCGGCCACCACGACCGGGTGCGAGAAGCCCAGCGCGAACTCGAGGTCCGCGCCCTTGGCGACCACGCGGTACCCGGTACCGGCGATCTCCAGCGTCTTCCGGTACCCGTCGGTCACCCCGACGATCATGTT
>JAEHDK010000001.1 GCA_016880465.1 Micromonosporaceae bacterium | reverse complement strand
GACCCACCTGCTCGGCGGTGGCCGCGTCGAGCCGGCTGAGCAGGCCGGGCAGGACGGCCAGCTCCGACACGGCGTCCCGGCACGTACGGCAGCCGGAGAGGTGCCGCTCGTAGGCGGCCCGCTCGGCGGGCGTGAGGGCGCCGAGAACGTATGCGCCGTCGTCCATGGCGAATGCACACCTCATCGGGTCACCCCCAACTCCTCCAGAACCAGCCGTAACGACCGCAGCGCGTAGTGCGTGCGGGACTTCACCGTGCCGGCCGGTATGCCCAGCCGGCTGGCCACCTCAGCTACCGAGCGCCCCCGGTAGAAGCACTCGATCAGCACCTCGCGGTGCGGGGCGGAGAGCCGGGCGAGCGCCTCGGCGACGGTCCAGGCCTCCACGGCCCGATCGGTCTCGTCGTCCGCCGGCGGCTCGGGGAGCGTGTCGGTGACGACCTCGCTCACCCGCGCCGACCGCCGCCGCCAAGCGTCGATCGCCAGATGGCGGGCGGTCGTGAACAGCCACGCCCGCACCGATCCCAGTTCCGGATCGAGCGCCTCCGGGTGCCGCCACGCCCGCAGAAGTGTTTCCTGGACCAGGTCCTCGGCGCGCTGCCGATCCCCACCGACGAGCCGAAGTGCATGTGCGTGCAACGCCGCACCGTGCTCGGCGTGCAACGCGCGCAGCAACTCGGCGTCGTCGGTCACGCCCGCGGTCCTCCGTCCTGCCCCGTGGTACGCACACAGCGCAAAGCTGGTTCAACCACGGTACGCCGGGCGCCGGGCCATCAGATCGACAGCGGTGGGGGCTCCCCGTCGAGCAGGGTCCCGACCCCCCGGGCCGCGGCGATCAGCCTCGTGCGGATGATGCGTGCCGAGGTCATCAGCTCGGCGGCGGGCAGTGAACAGCCAAGGACGATCCGGCGCTCGACGTCCCGGTCCGCGGTGACGAGGACCGAGGCGCACGCCACTCCCGGACGATATTGACTGATCTCTATGTACATGCCCCGCTTGTCGCCCGCGGCGAGGTCGGCATCCAGCGCCTCCGGCGAGACCAGCGTGGCCGGCGTGTACGGGCGCATGCCGGCCTCCTTCAGGTACCGCGCCCGCTGGTCCGCGGTCAGCGTCGCGAGCAGCCCCTTACCGAGCGCGGTGGCATGGGTCGCCTCGTCGAACCCGGGGATGAGCTCCTCCAGGTACGGCGATCGCGGCCCCTCGGCCACCGCGGAGATCGCCACCCGCCCGCCGACGAACCGGGCGAGGAAGTGGCTGTACCCGGTGTCGGCGGCGGACTTCCGCAGCGCGTCGCCGACGCTGGCCGGGCCACGGAAGGCGGCGACGAGCTCGCGGAACCGGTCGGAGATCTCCAACCCGACGACGTACGTACCATCC
Organism: Micromonosporaceae bacterium; assembly: GCA_016880465.1. Lineage (GTDB taxonomy): Bacteria > Actinomycetota > Actinomycetes > Mycobacteriales > Micromonosporaceae > EFPC-2. Next base: position 3,697 of record JAEHDK010000001.1, on the reverse strand, counting down.
TCGCGGCGGATCACGTACCCCTCGTAGGCGAGCGTGCGCACCAGGTGGTACGTGGTGGCGACCGTCAGCTCGCAGCGCCGGGCGATCTGCTTGACTGTGAGCCCGCGTGGGGACCGACCCACGGCCTCGAGGACCCGCAGTGCCCGGGAGACACTGCGGATCAGATCCGAAGGTTCCGCCAGGGGATCGCGCACCCAAGCACCTCCGCCCGCCAGCCCGTCAGTGTTACACCATATGAAAATTCGGCTCTCATGAAAATGCCCACGCCAACCGGGATCCTGCGCGGCGCGACCCCGGCCCGCGCCGTCGTGGGTGCCGTCACCACGACGGTTGCCTGCGTTATCCCGGTCTTCCTGGTCGGCGGGCTCGCCGTGCAGATCGGCCATGACCTGCGCTTCAATCCGGCGGGCCTGGGCATCGCGGTCAGCGTCTACTTCGCGGTGAGCGCGGTCAGCTCGGTGCCGAGCGGCCGGGTGGTCGGCCGCGCCGGCTCGGCACTCGGCGCCCGCGCCGGGATCCTGCTGTCCGCCCTCGCGCTGGCCGGCATCGCGGTGACCCCGTCGTACCCGGTCCTGCTCGCCCTGCTGGGCGTCGCCGGCATCGCCAACGCGCTCGGCCAGATCGCGTCGAACGCCGCCCTGGCGGCGCAGGTGCCGGCCGGCCGGCAGGGGCTCTCCTTCGGCATCAAGCAGGCCGCGATACCGGGAGCGACGCTGCTCGCCGGGCTCGCCGTACCCGCTCTGGGGCTCACGCTCGGCTGGCGCTGGGCATTCGCCGCCGGCGCGGTGCTGGCGCTCGGCATGCTCCGGCTCGTACCCCCGGATGGCCGGACCGGCCCGCGGATCGCGACCGCCGGCGGCGAGCGGGTGAGCACGGCGCTCGTGGTGATCGGCGCGGCCGGACTGCTGGGTGCCGGGGCCGCCAACGCGTTGAGTTCCTTCCTCGTGGACTCCGCGGTGTCCGGCGGCCTCGCGCCGGCGCTGGCCGGCCTGACCCTCACGGCCGGCAGTACGGTCTGCGTGACGGCACGGGTGCTCGGCGGCTGGGCGGCCGACCGGTACGCCGACGGCCACCTCGCGGTCGTGGCCGGCGGCCTCGCCGGGGGCGCGGTGGGCCTGGTGCTGATCGCGGTACCGGGCGTTCCTGCCCTGCTGGCCGGCGTGCTGCTCGGCTTCGGCCTCGGCTGGGCCTGGCCCGGGTTGCTGAACTTCGCGGTGGTCCGGCTCCACCCGCAGGCACCGGCCGCGGCCACCGCGATCACCCAGACCGGGGTGTACGCCGGCGGCTGCCTCGGACCGAGCGCGTTCGGCGCGACCGCCGCCGCCGCCGGTTACCCGACCGCCTGGTTCGGCGCAGCGGTCGCCATGCTCTGCGGCGCCGCCCTGATGCTCGTGGGCCGCCGCATGGCGCGCTAGCGCCCCGGACGGAGCGAGCCCAACCGGCCCAGCGCGGCGGGGGCGCCGGGCTGCGCCTGGTCGGGCGCAGGACGCAATGCCCGGGAACAGCCCACGCCGCCGGCCGAGCGGAGCGAGGCCCAACCGGCCCAGCTCAGCTGGTTCGGTCGGCGACCGCGGTGCAGAGGGACTCGAGGGCCCGGCGGGCCGGCACGTCCGGCAGTGCCGCGAGCTTGGCGCGGGCGTCCTCGGCGTACGTCCACACCGTCTCGCGCGCCCGCTTCAACGCGGCGGACTCGCGCAGCAACCCGAGCGCCTCCGCGTGCAACTGGTCGTCGGTCACCGGGCCACCGCCGAGGATCTCGCGCAGCCGTACCGAGGCCGTGTCCCGCTCGTCGGAGGCCAGGGCGTACAGGACCGGCAGCGTAGGAACCCCTTCGCGCAGGTCGGTACCGGCCGTCTTGCCGGAGATCGTGGACTCCGACGCGATATCGAGCACATCATCCGACAGTTGGAAGGCGAGCCCGATGGTCTCCCCGTAGCTGGCGACCGCCTCGACCACGTCCGGGGACGCGCCACCGAAGCGGGCACCGAACCGCGCGCAGGTCGCGATCAGGGAACCGGTCTTCGCCGCGACGACCCGCAGGTAGTGCGCGACCGGGTCGTCACCCGGCCGGGGCCCGACCGTCTCGGCGATCTGCCCGTGTACGAGCCGGGCGAACGTACGGGCCTGGGTCCGCACCGCCTCGGGACCCAGGTCGGCCGCGAGATCGGCGGCCCGGGCGAAGAGGTAGTCACCGACCAGGATCGCGACCGAGTTGGACCATCGCGAGTTCGCCGTCGGGGCACCCCGGCGTACGTCCGCCTCGTCCATCACGTCGTCGTGGTAGAGCGTGGCGACGTGGGTCAACTCCATGATCACAGCGGCCGGGATCACCCCCGGCGCGGACGGGTCGCCCAGGTGGGCGCAGACCGCCACCAGCATCGGCCGGAACCGCTTGCCGCCCGCGTCGACCAGATGCCGGGCCGCCTCGGCGACGAACCCGTCGGCACTTCGCACCGCCTCCCGCAGCGCGCTCTCCACGACGGTGAGCATGCGTTGGATCGATGCCTCCAGCACCGGGTCGTGGAAGCTGATGCCGAGCGCGGTCAATCGACCGGCGCCTGGACCTCTCATGCTCGCCACGTACCCCACGATGCCACACCCCCGGGCAGATCGGCTCAGCGGATGAACTCCGCCGCCCGGTTGGTGAGGTCCAGCACGGGCTGCGGCACCAGCCCGAGCAGCAGCGTCACGACCGCACCGACCATCAGGGCGGCCGAGGTCAGCGCGCCCGGAATCGACACGCTCGGCGTCGTCTCGCCCGGCTCGGACAGCCACATCATCACGACGACCCGCAGGTACGGGAAGGCGAGGATCATGCTGCTGACGACGCCGGCGATCACCAGCCAGGTACCGAGCTCGCCGGATTCGAGCGCCGCCGAGAACACCGCGAACTTCGCGGTGAACCCGCTGGTCAGCGGTATCCCCGCGAACGCGAGCAGGAAGAACGTGAACACCCCGGCCAGCAGCGGGGAGCGCCGGCCGAGCCCGGCCCACCGGGACAGGTGGGTGGCCTCGCCGTCCGGATCCCGTACGAGCGTGACGATCCCGAACGACGCGAGCACGGTGAAGCCGTACGCCACCAGGTAGAACATCGTCGACGAGAGCCCGTCCTTGGACACCGCGAGTACGCCGACGAGCAGGTACCCGCCGTTCGCCACCGACGAGTAGGCGAGCAGCCGCTTGATGTCGGTCTGCGTGACGGCCAGGACCGCGCCGACGAGCATCGTGAGGATCGCGATCGTGCCGAGCACCGGCTGGTAGTCCCACGACACCCGCTCGAAGCCCACGTAGAGCACCCGCAGCAGGGCGCCGAACGCGGCCACCTTCGTACTGGCCGCCATGAACGCGGTGATCGGGGTCGGTGCCCCCTGGTACACGTCGGGCGTCCAGACGTGGAACGGCACCGCCGCCGCCTTGAACAGCAGGGCGACCGCGAGCATCGCGAGCCCGGCGAACAGGAGGATCGTGCTCTGGTTCGACGTCTGCACCGCCGCGTTCAGGCCGGCGAAGTCGACCCGGCCGGCGAACCCGTACAGCAGCGCGAGACCGAACACGAAGAACGCCGACGCGAACGCGCCGAGTAGGAAGTACTTCATCGCCGCTTCCTGGCTGAGCAGTCGCCGACGCCGGGCCATCGCGCACAGCAGGTACAGCGGAAGCGAGAAGACCTCCAACGCGATGAACATCGTCAGCAGGT
>JAEHDK010000125.1 GCA_016880465.1 Micromonosporaceae bacterium | reverse complement strand
GCGGGCCGCCACCGCCGGCCTCGCGGAGACCCGCCGGCTGATTCTCGAGCTGCGCCCGGAGGCGCTGTCCGGCCGCGGGCTGGCCGACGCGCTGGGCCGGTTGCTGGAGACCGTGGACGGCACCGGCGGCGTACGCACGGCCGCCGACCTGGCGCCCGAGACGGCGGCCACCGCGGAGGTGCGCCAGACGCTGTACCGCATCGCCCAGGAGGCGCTGCAGAATGCGACCCGGCACGCCGGCGCCGGCACGGTCACGATGCGGCTGTACCACGACGGGGCGACGCTGATCCTCGAGGTCGTGGACGACGGCGGCGGGTTCGATCCCTCCGCGGCCGATCAGCCGGGCCGGCTCGGCCTGCGCTCGATGCGCGAACGGGCGGACGCGGTCGGCGGCCGGCTCGCCGTACGCACGGATCCGGGCCACGGCACCCGGGTGCGCGCATACCTGCCCGCCGGCCGCTGACCACCCCGCACTGTTGGTCGGTGTCGCGCCCTATCGTGGTGGTCGTGACCGGGGCCTGGATTGAGCTCAACCACTCCATCGTGTTCAACCTCCGCGACGTCGGCGGCTTGCCGACGGCCGGCGGCGGCGTCACGCGGGCCGGCTGGCTGTACCGCTCCGACTCGCTCGGCCAGCTGGCCGAGGCGGACCGCGAGGCGTTCGCCGCGCTGGGCGTCCAGACGCTGATCGACCTGCGCCGGGCGGCGGAGCTCGACGAGTACGGTCGGGCGCCGGCCTGGGCCTGCGCCAACTGGCGGCACATCCCGCTGGACTACCCGCCGTGGCGGGCCGAGGACTACTCGGCGGAGGTCGGCGTCGTGGCCTACCTGGTCGACCGGTACCTGGAGATCGTCGAGCTGGCCGCCACCGGTGTGGTGGCCGCCGTGCGGCTCATCGCCGATCCGGCCTCCGGCCCGACGCTCGTGCACTGCCTGGGTGGCCGCGACCGCACCGGCGTCGTCGTCGCGCTCGTACTGAGCCTGGTGGGCGTGGACGAGGACACGATCGCGGCCGATTATGCCCGCACCGAATCGGCGACCGCCCGGTACGAAGCCTGGGCCCGGGTGCACCGGCCGGCCGAGGCCGACCTGCCGGACTACCTCGCCCGCTGCCCCGAGGCGGCGATCCGCGGCGTGCTGCGGGAGCTGACCGACCGGTACGGATCGGTTGCCGGTTACCTCGTCGCGCACGGGCTGACGCCGGACGAGATCGCCGCGCTGCGCGCGAAGCTGCGCACGTCGGACGGTTGACGTGGTCACCGTCGAGCTGGTCCGGCGCGTGGCGCTGTCCCTGCCGCGCAGCTACGAGGCCATCGTCCGCGACCGGATCAAGTTCCGCGTCGGGCGGATCGTCTACCTCGCCTTCTCGCCCGACGAGACGATCATGGGGTTCGGGTTCCCCAAGGAGGAGCGCGCGGCGCTCGTCGCCGCCGAGCCGGACAAGTTCCTCATGCCCGCCCGCGTCGACGAGCGGTACAACTGGGTCCAGGTCCGGCTCGACGCCATCGACGAGGCCGAGATGCGGGAGCTGGTCATCGACGCTTGGCGGATGGTCGTACCCAAGCGCGTGTCCGCCGCCTATCCCGGGTCGGAGCTGGACTAGAGGATGCCGCGGGCGTGGAAGGCCGCCGTGCAGGCATTCGCCGCCGCGGCGCCGAACAGGGCCTGCGCCGCGGCCACCGTCCGCTGGGCGGCGGCGGCGAACGTGGTGTTCGGCGCGAAGCTGAACTGCGCCTCCAGGATCACCGTGTCGGCCTGGGTCCGCCCCAGGCTGGCCTGGATGTCGAACAGCGCACGCGACCAGATCTCGCCGTCGGCGTGCACCTCGCCGGCGACGTCCCCCGGGTAGACCTTCGTACCGTCGACCCGGCGCAGGCAGTGCGGCGTGCCGCTGGTGTACGACACGGAGTCCCAGTCGGCGATGCAGGCCAGCGGTGTGGTGGCCGTGTCGGCGCTGACCGGTACGGACATGGTGTAGGCCCAGTAGTCGCCGAAGCCCTCGCCGATCGAGCCGGACTCCAGTGTGGAGCCGAAACCGGGCACCTGGTCGTCCTGGATCGCGTGGCCGTACTCGTGCCAGATCACCTCGGCGTCCTCGGCGTCGTCCACGCCGCCGGTGCCGTACGTGATGAGGTCGGTGCCCGGGTCGTAGAAGGAGTTGTCGCCGGCGAAGCCGGTCGTCCGGTAGTGCTGCGCCGAGCTGTTCACGCCGGTGAGGCCGAGCGTCTGGATGTACTCCTGCGCGCGGGTCAGGTGGTAGTACCCCATCACCTGCTCGAAACCGTCCTGCGACCGGTTGAACAGGTAGCTGTGCGCGGCCGAGTTGACCGGCTTCTTGCTGACGTTGGTCGCGTACGTACCGGTGAGGAAACCCGTGTCGTCGAGCTGGGTGAGCGACACGGTCCGGTACGCGCCGGCGAAGGCGGCCGAGTCCCGGTCGCGGTTGTCCCCGAGCGACTCGTTCTGCAGCGTCACGACCGGGTTCGGGTCGAACACCCGGCCCGTACCGGTCGCCTCCTTCACGAGCGAGTCCACCCGCAGCACGGTGCCGGTCGCGGCGTCCACCATGGCCTGTTGCGATCCGCGGCCGGTGTCGCTGACCACCCGCCAGGCGAGCGTCGCCCGGGCACCGGGCAGGATCACGAGATCGGCCCGCCTGGCCGTACCGCCGGTCCGGGCTTCCGCCGCGGCCCGGGCCCGGTCGACGGCGATCGTCGGGCGGGTGGCCGGTGCCGCCTGGACGGCGATCCGGCCGTCCTGGACCAGTACGGCACCGGTACGCGCGTCGATGTGCTTGCCGTAGAAGCCGCCGACCACCGGCAGCCCGGCATAGGTCTGCTGGTACCACTCGTGCGCGCCGAGCAGGGACTGCCGTACCGCCACGAGCGTGAGTCCGTCGGCTGCGGCGGGTGCGGCCGCGGCCGGCGCGCCGATGCCGGCGGCGACCAGCGTCGCGCCGGCGATGAGCACCGCCAGGGTTCGGCGGGTAGGTCGGGTCATGGGTACCTCCAGGGTTGCGGGCCCGTACGGGCAGGCCCGGGGTCTGAAGGCCATCATAGTGATGGTGTTAAATGTCCGATCTGCGGCGCGCTGGCCGGCCGCCGAGAACAGCGACAGAACGCAGCGCGAGAACACGGGTGAGAGCGACGGGCCCCGCCGAATGACCCCGAGGCATTCACGGTCGGTCCGTAAACTGAACACGTGCGGTGAAGTGACGACACCGGAGTCACCTCGGGTGTCACAGCGGTAACCGAAGTGTGCGAATTCGGCGTCACCGTGCGGCGGTGAATTTCCCCGACTATTGACGGAGCGGGCTCGGTTCGGGCTATCGTTTTCGGACAAGGGGTTCCGATAAGGCGGGAAAGGAACAACGATGGCGCGACGCGAATTAGTCGTCCTGGAGGACGACCTGACCGGCGGTGATGCCACCGAGACAATCAGGTTCGGCCTGGACGGCATGTCCTACGAGATCGACCTGAACAGCCGGAATGCCAAGAAGCTGCGGGACTCACTCGTCCAGTACGTCCAGGCCGGCCGCAAGGTCGGCCGGGGCGGTCTGCTCGTCGGCGGCCGCAGCGCCCGGTCCCGTGGTGGAGTCGCTCGGGACCGCGCGCAGAACCAGGCCATTCGCGAGTGGGCGCGGAAGAACCGCAAGCCGGTGGCGGAGCGGGGCCGGATTCCGCAGGAGATCGTCGACGAGTACCACGCCCGGGCGGGCCGCCGGGCCGGCTGACGTCGAACTGAGCGGGACGCCGCGGGGTCATGCATTGTTCAAGATGGACAGTGCCGTCCCGCCGAGGATCCGGTCCCGTTCGACGACCGGGATATTGATCGACCGGATCGACGGTACGGCCCGGTCGATCGCGCCGAGCAGGTGCGGAAAGTCGCTGCCCATGACCATCTGCTCGGCACCGAACAGGTCACGCAGCATCGCCAGGGCGTACGGGCTGAACGTCACCGTGTCGTAGTAGAGGCGCTTGAGGTACCCGCTGGGCAGCTCGTCGATGTGCTCGCGGTTCTCCGCGAAGTCCCGGTAGCCGTTGTCGATCCGGTCGAGCAGCCAGGGCACGGCGCCCCCGGCATGCGCGATGATCCAGCGGATCTCCGGGGCACTGGCCAAGGGTAGGGGTAGATCCGCCGGGTCGACGCCGGGCCGGGCGACGCCGGCGCTGGTCGACCGGGGCCCGGCGTGATCGCGGCGACCCCACCTATGCCGGCCGTGCGATGTGGGCTACCGTGCTGAAGTCCCGGCGGCCTGCGTGTTACCGGGGTGCGACGAGGAGGTGACCGTGCCCGAGCCGCCCAGCGGCGTACTGGACGGCGGCCACGTGCTGCTCAGCGGTGCCACCGGGTTCCTCGGTCAGGCCCTGCTGGAGCGCCTGCTGTCCGGCTGCCCGACGACCCGGGTCACCGTACTCGTGCGCGGCCGCGGCAGCTCGTCGGGCGCCGACCGGCTCGCCGGTATCTTGCGCAAATCGGTCTTCAATCGGTGGACCGAACAGGTCGGGGCGGCGGCCGTACGGGCCGCGGTCGCCGACCGTGTCCGGGTGGTCGACGCCGAGCTGGGCAGCTCCGCCGTGGCGTTGCCGAGCGACCTGACCGCGGTGGTCCACGCCGCCTCGATCGTCTCCTTCGACCCGCCCATCGACGATGCGTTCCGCACCAACGTACAGGGCGTGATCGCGCTCTACGACGCGGTGCGGAAGGCCGGCGGCAACCCGCACGTCGTGCACGTGTCCACGGCGTACGTGGCCAGCGCGCGCAAGGGCACGGTGCCGGAGGCCGCGCTCGACCACGACGCCGACTGGCGCACCGAGCTGGCCTCCGCCTCGACCGCACGGCAGCAGGTCGAGAACGACTCGCGCCGGCCCGCGGTCCTGCGCAGGGCGCTCGTCGAGGCCCGCCGCGAGCACGGCAAGTCCGGACCACAATCGGTCTCCACCGCCGCCGAGAAGCGGCGGGTCGAGTGGGTCGACAAGCAGCTCATCGAGTACGGCCGGCTGCGTGCGCAGAGCCTGGGTTGGCCTGATGTGTACACGTTCACGAAGGCGCTCGGCGAGCGGGTCGCCGAGGAGCAGCTCACCGGCGTCCTGCCGCTGTCGGTGGTCCGCCCGGCGATCGTGGAGAGCGCGCTGAAGCACCCGTACCCGGGCTGGATCGACGGGTTCAAGATGGCCGATCCGTTGATCCTGGCGTTCGGCCGCGGGGTGCTGCCCGAGTTCCCCGGCCTGCCGGACGGCGTCCTCGACGTGATCCCGGTGGACATCGTGGTCAACGCGATCCTCGCGGTCGCCGACGCACCGCCACCGGTCGACGACCCCGCGTACTACCACGTCGGGTCCGGCGCCCGGAACCCGCTGACCTTCCGGGCGATGTACGACAACGTCCGGGAGTACTTCACCAACCACCCGATGCCGGATGGCGGGCGTGGCCAGATCAAGGTGCCCACGTGGGAGTTTCCCGGCTCCCGCCGGGTCGGCCGGATGCTGCGTACCGGCGAGCGGGTGCTCTCGGTCGCCCACCAGGCGCTGCTGCACACGCCGCCGAACGAGCGCACCCGGCGCTGGCAGGACGACCTGCACCGGGCGCAGGGACGGCTCGACTTCCTGCGCCGGTACGCCGACCTGTACGGGGTGTACACGGAGGCGGAGGTCGTCTACCCGGATGCCCGGCTGCTCGCGCTGCACCGCGCGCTGCCGCCCGAGCGCCAGGAGGAATGGGGGTTCGACCCCGCGGTCATCGACTGGCCGCACTACCTGCAACGGGTGCACTGCCCGGCGATAACGGCCACCGTACGCAAGGCGACGTCGGGCCGGCGCAGTGGCCGCGGGGCGCTCCCGCCGCTCGCGGAGTCCTCGAACGGCGGGGTCGTCGCGGTTTTCGACCTCGAAGGCACGCTCGTCGCGTCCAACGTGATCGAGAGCTACCTGTGGGCCCGGCTCGCCGACCTGCCCCGCCTACAGTGGCCGGGCGAGCTGGCCGACCTGGCCCGCCGGCTGCCCCGGTACCTGGCCGCCGAGCGGCGCGACCGCGGTGAGTTCATCCGTACCTTCGTGCGCCGGTACGCCGGTGCCGAGGAGGCCGCGCTGCACCGGCTCGTCCACGATCGGCTCGGCGACGCGCTGCTGCGCCGGTGCCACCCGGAGGCGATCCGGCGGGTCCGCAAGCACCGGGCCGCCGGGCACCGCACGGTCCTGATCACGGGCACGGTCGACGTGCTCGTCCGGCCGCTCGGCGTGCTGTTCGACGAGATGGTCGCCAGCCGGCTCCACCTGCGCGACGGCGTGTACTCCGGCTTCCTCGACGCGCCACCGCTGGTCGGCGAGGCCCGGGCGGCCTGGCTGCGCCGGTTCGCGCTGGCGGCCGACGTCGACCTGACCCGGTCGTACGCCTACGGCGACAGCTACTCCGACCGGCCGCTGCTGGAGGCGGTGGGCCACCCGGTCGCGGTGAACCCGGACCCGCACCTCTACCGGCACGCGCGGTCGCGCCGCTGGCCGGTCGCCCAGTGGACCGCGTACACCCTGCGGGCCGGCGACGCACTGGCGGAGACGGTCCGATGATCCTGACGCTGGAGTACCACCGCTCGGCCGCCCGGTACCTGGCCGGGCGCGGGGTCACCGGTACCAAGCTCGGCAGCCGGGCGTCGGGTGCGATCGCCTCGAACCTGTCGCCGCTGCGGCTGCTCAACCGGCCCGAGCCGGCGCCGCCGGGCGCGCACTGGACCCGGGTCCGGCCCCTGCTGTCCGGCATCTGCGGCTCCGACCTCGGGCTGCTCACCGGGCGGAACTCGGCGTATCTCTCCGCCCTGGTGTCGATGCCGTTCACCCCCGGGCACGAGGTCGTCGGCCAGACGCTCGACGACCTGGACGGGCTGCCGAAGGGGAGCCGGGTGGTGCTCGACCCGGTGCTCGGCTGCGTACCGCGGGAGATGCCGCGCTGCCCGGGCTGCGCGACCGGCGAGCACGGCCGGTGCGACCACATCACCGCCGGCCGGGTCTCCGCCGGCCTGCAGACCGGGTTCTGTACCGACACCGGCGGCGGCTGGAGCCGCATGCTGCTCGCGCACCGCAGCCAGCTGCACGCCGTACCGGACACGCTGGCCACCGAGCGGGCGGTCCTCGTCGAGCCGCTGGCCTGCGCGATACACGCGGTACGCCGGGTGCCCGTCCCGGACGGCGCGACCGTGCTGATCGTCGGCGCCGGGACGATCGGGCTGCTGACCCTGCTCGCGGTGCGTACGTACACCACGGCCGGCCCGGTGTACGTGATAGCCAAACACGGCCACCAGCGCGAGCGGGCCCGCGAGCTCGGCGCCACCGAGGTGCTCTCCGCCGATCGGGCCGCGTGGGCGCTGCGCCGGGCGACGGGCGGGTTCCTCGCCCGGCCGGAGCGGGGCGCCGAGTTCCTGCTCGGCGGCGTCGACATGGCCTTCGAGTGCACCGGCGGCTCCGGGCTGTCCAGCGCCCTGCGCCTGGTCCGGGCCGGTGGTACCGTGCTGCTCTCCGGGATGCCCAACGCGGGCGTCGACCTCACCCCGGTGTGGTTCCGCGAGCTGCAGCTCATCGGCGCGTACGCGTCCGCCGGCGCGGACTTCCCGGACGCGTTGGTGCTGGCTGGGCAGGCGCCGCTGGCGGGCTTTGTCGACGGCGTCTACCCGCTGTCGCGCTGGCGCGAAGCGATCGGCCATGCCAACGCCGCCGGCCGCCTGGGTACCGTCAAAGTCGCCTTCGACCCGACCCGGGACTGATGGGAGTGTGCCGGTGAGCGCGAGGAGCGAGCAGAGCTCGCGGAGCGAGCCCCGCAGCCGCAGACGAAAGGCAGCGCAGCATGAGTAGGCCGGGGTTTGTCCTGGAGGTCGACGAGCGGACACCCGCGTTGCTGGTGCACGAGGGTGAGGGCTTCGGCCTCCGCAAGCTACCGCTCGGCAGCCGGGTCGTCTACCCGCCGGAGTCGCTGCCGGGCCTGCGCGACGTCGACGCCCAGATCCACCGCGCGGTGCACCACCCGCTCGGCCGCCCGCCACTGCCGGAGCTGCTGTTCGCCGGCATGAAGCTGACGATCGTGTTCGACGATCTGTCGATCCCGTTGCCGCCCATGCGTACGCCGGACATCCGCTCCCGGATCATCGAGCAGGTGCTGGAGCTGGCCGCGGCGGCCGGGGTGGACGACGTGGAGCTGATCGCGGCGAACTCGCTGCACCGGCGGATGACCCCGGCGGAGCTCAGGCGTACGGTCGGCGAGCGCGTCTACCGCTCGTTCTTCCCGCACCACCTGCGCAACCACGACGCCGAGGACCGGGCGAACCTGCTGGAGGTCGGTACCACGCCGCACGGTGAGGTCGTCGAGATCAACCGGCGCGCGGCCGAGAGCGACCTGATCGTCTACGTGAACGTCACGCTGACGGCGATGAGCGGGGGTGCCAAGTCGGTGTCGGTCGGGCTCGGTTCCTACCGCAGCCTCAAGCACCACCACAACGTGCACACCCTGCGCCACTCACGGTCGTTCAACGACCCGCCGAACTCGGCGATGCACCACTCGTACGACCGGATGGCGGGCGTGCTCGACGCGCACGTCAAGATCTTCCAGATCGAGACGACCGTCAACAACGACACGTTCCCGAGCCAGCTCGGCTTCCTCAACAAGCGCGAGTGGGAGTGGTCGCTGCGGGACCAGGCGGCGTACCTGGCCGTCAAACGGGCGAACGAGCTCGCGCCGGCCGGCCGGCGCCGCCAGCTCTGGCAGCGCACCGTGGCGCCGTACGGGGTCACGTCGGTGACCGCGGGCGCGCCGGCCGAGGTGCACGAGGTCACCATGCGCCACGTGCTGCGCCAGCAACTGACCGAAGTGGACGGTCCGGCCGACGTGGGCATCTTCGGGCTGCCGTACATCTGCCCCTACAACGTGAACTCCATCATGAACCCCATCCTCGTGATGAGCCTCGGGCTCGGGTACTTCTTCAACCTGTACCGGGGCCAGCCGATCGTCCGGCCGGGCGGGGTCGCGATCTACTACCACCCGGTACGCAACGAGTTCCACCCGGTGCACCACCCGAGCTACATCGACTTCTTCGAGGAGGTACTGGCGGAGACGACCGATCCGGTGGCCATCGAGGCGAAGTACGAGGAGCAGTTCGCCACCGATCCGTGGTACGTCCACCTGTACCGCAACAGCTACGCGTACCACGGCGTCCACCCGCTGTACATGTGGTACTGGGGGGCACACGCGCTGGAGCACCTCGGCGAGGTCATCTTCGTCGGCGGGGACCGGCGGACCACGGCCCGCATGGGTTTCCGCTCGGCGTCCACTCTGGACGATGCGCTGGAGATGGCGGGCGACCGGGTGGGCCGCAGCCCCAGCATCACGTACCTGCACGCCCCGCCGCTGACCATGGCCGACGTGCGATGAGCGCGCTGTACAAGGAGATCCGTACGCTGGCGGCCGGGCGGGACTGGCGCGGCCGGTCGCGTACGCCGCGGTCGGCGGCGCCGCACGAGCAACCGGTCGAGCCGAAGGAGTTCCCGACCGGCTGGGCGCGCACCGCCGGCGCCCGGGTCGCCCGGCGCGGCCTGCAGCGCGGGCTGCTGCGACCGCTGACGTGGACCACCACCCGGCCCGAGGTACAGGGCAAGGACCACCTCGACGCGCTGACCGGCCCGGTCGTGTTCGTCGCCAACCACTCCAGCCACCTCGACACGCCGCTGATCCTCGGCTCGCTGCCGGACCGGCTCGCCAAGCGCGTCGCGGTCGGCGCGGCCGCCGACTACTTTTTCGACGCGCGTTGGCGGGCCGCCGTCACCGCGCTGATATTCAACGCGTTCCCGGTCGAGCGCTACCGGTCGCGCCGGCTGCAGAGCCTCGCGCCGCGGCTGCTCGCCCGCGGCTGGAGCCTGCTGCTGTTCCCCGAGGGCACCCGCAGCGAGGACGGCTGGATGTCGCCGCTCCGGCTGGGCGCCGCGCGGCTGTGCGTGGGCCAGCGGGTGCCGGCCGTACCGGTCGCCCTGCGGGGCACCTTCGGCGCGATGCCGCGCGGTCGCAACTGGCCGGTGCCGGGCCGGCCCCGGGTCGTCGTACGGTACGGCGCCCCGCTCCTGCCCGCTGCCGAGGAGAGCGCCCGCGACTTCAACACCCGGCTCGCCGCGTCGGTGGCCCGCCTGTGGGCCGAGGAGGACGTGGGCTGGTACGCGTCGCTGCGCGCCCAGGCCCGTGGCGAGCTGGCGCTGCCCACCGGCCCGGCGGCCGCCTCGTGGCGGCGCATCTGGGAGTCGAGCCGGCCGGTCGCGCAGCGCCGTCCGGATCGGGTCTGGCGTGACTGAACCGTACTCAGTGGTGCAGCGAATCGTTCATCGAGCCGGACCGGAACAGCTCGACGGTGACCGGCCGGTCGCCGAACCCGGCGTCGTGGACCGCCGCCACGACCCGTGGCTCCGCGCTGGCGATGCCGAGGGCGGCCCGGTCCACCTCGACACGTACGGCGTCGCCGAGGTCGCGCACCCGCAGGTCGGTCAGCCGGTGGCCGAGGACCTCCCGGACCGCCACCTCGGCACGCTCCACTCTGGACAGTCGAGCCGGCGTGATGGCGATCCCGTACGCGATCCGGCTCGACAGGCACGCGGCGGCGGGCTTGTCCCAGATGTCGAGGCCCCATTCCCGGGCGACCGCACGGACGGCCGCCTTGTCCAGTCCCGCATCGGCCAACGGGGTACGCGCGCCGCGCTCGGCCGCCGCCCGGATGCCGGGCCGGTACCGGGTGCGCACGTCGTCGGCGTTCGTACCGGTGGCCACGGCCGGGTAGCCGTGCTGGGCGGCGAGCGCCACGGCCGCGTCGAGCAGGGTGCTCTTGCAGAAGTAGCACCGCTGCGGGCCGTTGTCCCGGTACCCGGCCCGGTCGAGCTCGTCGGTCGGCACGGCGTGGTGGGTCACCCCGAGCCGGGCGCAGAACTGCGCGGCCGCGGCCCGCTCGGTTGCGGGCAGCGCGGAGGACACCGCGGTGACCGCGCCCACGCCATCGGCGCCCAGCGCGCGGACGGCTGCCGCGAGCACCAGGCCCGAGTCGACGCCGCCGGAGAACGCGACCAGGACGCGACCGTACGCACCGAGCTCGGCGAGCAGGCGGTCAGCGGGGGTCTGCATTGAGCGAACGGTACCCGAACGGTTCTCACCCTGGGATCGTGGACCTCGGGTTCGCCCGGCTGGACACCGACCGGGCCGAGCGCACCGGCGATCCGGAGGTCGTCTTCGGCGCCGGCAAGACGCCGTCGCAGGTCGTCGCCGCGCTGTCGGCGCTGCACCGGGCGCACCCGCAGCGGGCGGTGCTGGCCACCCGGCTGGGCGCCGACGCGATCGCGGCGTGCCGGCGGGAGCTGCCCGGCGCGACGGTCGACGAGACCGGCCGCCTCGCCGTGCTCGGTACCGTGCCGGCGGCGGTGGGCCGGGTCGCGGTCGTCGCCGGCGGTACGGCCGACCTGCCGGTGGTACGCGAGTGCGCCGCGACCGTCGCGGTCTTCGGCGCGCAGCCCGACCTCGTGCTGGACGTGGGCGTTGCCGGGCTGCACCGGCTGCTGGCCGAACGGGACCGGATCTCCGCGGCCGACGTGATCGTCGCGATCGC